>NZ_JBSGEL010000003.1:0-241405 GCF_053602875.1 Kitasatospora sp. NPDC004289
GCTCGGCGCCGTCCTGCTGGACCGTTCCCCACGGGGCGTCAGCCCGACACCGGCGGGCGCGGTCCTCCTGACCGAGGCGCGCGAGGTGCTGGACCGGGCGGAGCTCGCCCGCACCCGGGTCGCCGCGGCGGCCGGCCCCGCCGTGGTCACGGTCGGACTCCTCGGCGACGGCACCGACCCGGGCGCCGTCCGCCTCGCCGACACCTTCCGCGCACGGCACCCGGCCGTCGAGATCCGTATCCGCGAGGCCGACCTCACCGACCCCACCTGCGGCCTGCGCACCGGCCGGGTCGACCTCGCCCTCACCCGCGGCCCCTTCGACACCACCGGCCTGACCGTCCATCAGCTGCGCACCGACCCGGTCGGCGCGGTGCTCCGCAGCGACGACCCCCTCGCCCACCGCGACCACCTCACCCTGGCCGAGCTGGCCGGACGCCGCTGGTTCCGCTTTCCCGAGGGCACCGACGCCCAGTGGGCCGCCTACTGGAGCGGCGGCGAACCCCGGTCCGGCCCGGTGGTCCGGGCCGTGCAGGAGTGCCGCCAGGCCGTGCTCTGGAACGGCACGGTCGGCCTGACCCCGCTCGGCCACGCCCTGCCGCCCGGCCTGACGGCCGTCCCGCTCCCCGAGGTCGAGCCCAGCCCGGTGGTGGCCGCCTGGAACGAGGACGACCCGAACCCGCTGCTCCGCTCCCTGCTCCGGATCGCGGCCACCGCCTACCGGGCGTGACCAAGTTCTGTGGGAACGGCCCGAGTTGTCGGACCCCCGTGGGTACCATGAGCAACCGCCGCTCGGACCGCGAAGAAGGGGATGCGCACGGTGGCCATATTCCTGCTGGGCATGGCCGGGGCCCTGGCTCCGGAGATCGTCAGACTCTACGAGATCCGCAACGACCCCGAGCGCTTCCAGTGGTCGTGGTTCTACCTGGTGGCCTCCGCCGCGTTCGCGGCGCTCGGCGGCCTGCTGGCCGTGGCGATGCCGGCCACCACCTACTGGGGTGCGCTGTACATCGGCGTGTCGACCCCCGTCCTGATCAACTCCATCGTGCGCAAGGGACGCGAGCGCACCCGCCCCCAGCTGCGCTCCTGGCCGCCGGCATCGGCGGCCCCGACGCAGCACTCGGCCGTCGACTCCTACGTGTACGGGCTGTAGGCCCGGTGGATCTCGGCGTCCCGTCCGGGGAACGGCACCGCCCGGGCGCCTTCGAAGTCGGTGACACGGTCGTGGTGTGCCGGCCCGACCAGATCCGGGAGGCGGCGGTGGTGGTCTCCTGCCTTCCTTCGGACCGGCTCACGCCCGTCGTGGCGATGGAGGCACCGCCCATGGGCGAGGACCGGTTCGCCGAGCTGCACGAGCAGCTCGAACGCAGCCGGCGCGGAGGGCGGCGCACCCGCCAGGACCTCCTGGCGGACCTGGAACTCAGCCGGGCGATGGGCGAGTACCTCTCCTGGGCGAAGCACAACGAGATGGTGGGCGAGCTGCTCCGGCAGATGGGCTTCGAACGCGCCGTCCTGCTCGCCGAGTTCAGCCCGGAGGAGCTCCACACGACCCGGCATCCCGTCTTCGTCGCACAGGCGGCCCGCCTGTGGTCCGCGTACACCGGGGAGAGCGAGGAGCGCCCCGACGACGGGATGTTCTCCGCCGTCCCGGTCCGGCTCCAGCTGCGCTGCGAAAGCCCGGAGGAACTCACCGACGCCGCATGGCAGTTGCTGCGCGGGCCGGGCACCACGCCGGAGCGGGTGATCGAGGTTCCGGCCGACGACCCGGCCGGCTCCGTCGTCGCGCTGTTCACCGCGCTGCGCACCGGCGCCGTCCTGCGGATGGTCGACCACCCGGTGGCCCCGCTCGACGAACTGTTCCAGCAGTGCAATCCGGACTCCGACGAGGCGACCCTGGTCGAGAACACCGCCGATGTGAACGCCCTGCTCGGCGCGGTGTACGCCCACCACCGCGGCGCGCGCCTGGTGGTCACCCCGCAGCCCGATCTCACCGACGTCCGGAGTGCGATCGAGGAGCGACAGCGCCGGATCACGGCACGCGGGCGGCGGGGGAGCGAGGATGACGAGCGGTCAGCCCTCGGCCGGAAGCTGGGGAGGTGGCCGGGCTTCGGTGCCCTGAACCCCTACCGGGAGCTGGAGCGGGCAGTGACCGCCCAGGTCCCGCCGGCCGCGGTCAGCGCAGTCGGTCCGCGTCGGCTCACCGCATTCACCACGGGCCTGCCGTACTCCTTCGTCCGGAACGAGAACGCCGACTGGGCCCGCAAACCGATCGGGCACGTCGCGGCGGACCCCCTCCTCATCATCCTCAACGAGCTGTACAGCGAAGGCCTCGACCGCGCCCCGGCCACCTTCAGCCTCGTCTTCGACCCCGGGTTCTTCAAGGCCTCGGAGACGCGCGACGTGATGGAGGCCAGCCGCAGCATCAACCGTCCCATCCAGGTGTCGGGGCCGGATGACCTCATGCTCGACGCCGTGCAGACCCTGCCCACGGACCTGCCGGTCGAGCTGCTGTTCTTCAACACGCACGGCACCGATGACGCGATCGTCCTGGGCGAGGACCTGACCCTGGAGAACTGGCTCATCCCGCAGGCGCTGAAACTCCGTCACCGGCCCGTGGTGTTCAACAACTCCTGCCAGTCCTGGACGGGTGTCGGCCGGGAATTCGTCCGGGTCGGTGCCCGCGGCTACGTCGGCTCGCTGTGGAGCGTCCCGTCGGCGCAGGCCGCCGACTTCGGCCGCGCCGTCCTGCCGCGCATCGCGGCCGCGGGGAAGCGGGTCTGCGAGGCCATCGTCAGCACGGAGCTGACCTCGGGGATCGACCGCTCCTACCTCTACGTGGGAACCGCGAACGGACGGCTGCACCCGCGACGGGCCCGGCCCGTCGACACCGCCGAAGCCGCACTCGCCGCCTGCGCCACCCTCGCACAGGCCGCCCTGCGGCGGAAGCACCCCGCCGTCCGGCTGCTGCTCCGGGAGATCACCGCACTGCGCGAGTCGGTCGAGCGGACCCCGCACGGCGTGACGCCCGATCACCTGGACGTCCTGATGGACGAACTCGCCCTGACGGTTCGGTACACGGCGACCGACGAGCAGGCCGTGCACGGGCTCCTCGGCCGGATCGACAGCCTCCTCGAACGGCTGGACCTTCCGCAGGAGAGCGCCGACCGGCGGTGGGCCACCCGCTTCGAACTGGCGGGGCAGTGGCACGACCGGCGCGACGCCGTCGAGGCCGCGGTGGCCGACTTCCGCCGCTGCATGGAGTTCGGCGGGGAGTCCCGGCCCCGTCCGGATCTCCTGCTCCGGATCGCGAAACTGCGCATGCGGCACGGCCAGTTCGAGGAGGCGCTCCCACCGGCCCGGGAGGCGTACGACCTCTACCTCCGACAGGACGACCAGCACGGCCTGCTGGAGAGCACGGGCCTGCTCGGCCGTCTGAGCGGCCTGCTCGACCGGCACGACGAGGCGGCGCGCCACGTCGAGAGTGGCCGGGTCCGCGCGCAGGAGCTGGGCAGCCGCAAGCGGCAGGTCGACGCCCTGCTCGACGAGGCGCACCTGCACCAGGCGGCCGGCCGCCTCGACCAGGCGATCGCCGCGGCCGGCGCCGCACTGGAGCAGGCCCTCGCCGACCACGACGACCGCCAGGAGCTGACCGCCACGGGCGGGCTCTGCGTCTCGTACCTGGGCAAGGGAGACCTCGACACCGCCTCCGGGTACGCCGCCACCGGACTGGCCCGCGCGTACGCCCTCGAATCCCCGATGGACGCCGCACACTTCCAGTGGCTCACCGCCGAGGTCCTCCGCATGCGCGGCAGCGAGGCCGAGGCCCTCCCCCACTACGGGTTGGCGGCGGGACTGCTCGTCGACCTCAACGCGTGGGTGATGGCCACGCCGGTGCTGCGCGCGATCGCCGACTGCGCCGCCCGGCTGGAGGACTCCGACGCCCTGTGGGCCGTGGCCGGCTGGGGCAGCCGGCTCTGTGCCGGGGCCGAGCAGCGACTGTGGGCGGACGTGCTGCCGTTGGTGGTCGACTCGCTCAAGAAGGCCATCGAGACCGGCACCTTCGACGCCACCCAGAAGGGCCTGCAGGGACTGGGACCGATCCTCCTGTCCGGGGACCGGGATCTCATGCCGGTTCACATGCAGTTCCTGGGAGATGTGTTCACCCTGATCCTGCACTGGCTGGTGAACGACCAGCGGGTGGACCTGGTCGGTTCCGCCCGGCAGCTGGACAGCGAGGTCCGGGGTGGCGACCTCGGGCTGGAGGCACTCGTCTCGGTGCCCTACGTCCTCTTCGCCCGCGACCTCGGCATCCGGCCGGACCGCCGGCGGACCTGAGCGGGAGCCCGGGGGCCCGCCTCCGTCGCCTCAGGCCTCGCCGGGGTGCCAGGTGGGCCACTCCCACGGGCGGTCGGCCCAGTGCACCCGGATCGGGTCGTGCGGGTCGAGCTCGGGGAAGAGCTGGAGCGCCCTCGGCTCGAACTCCTCCGGGGCGAGCGGCTCCCAGCCCGTCCCCCGGAAGTGCACCAGGCGGTAGCGGCTGTCGGTGCGGAACTCGGCCACCTCGACGAGGACGGTGGGGGTCTCGTGTGCGCTCATACCACCCACCATCGTCCGCGCCCACCCGCTCCGCATCCCCGGCCACCGCCGTACGGCGGAGCGCACCGCCCGGCCCGCTCCGTCGTTGAGCACCACGGTTGCCGCCATCTGGCGGACCGTCAGGGGAGGCGCAGCGGTGGAGGTGCAGCGGTGAACGAGCAGTGGCAGGCCCCGTGGCAGTACGAGTGGGAGCGCCAGCCCCCACCCCCGCCCACCCACCCGTGGCAACCCCCGGTCACCCCCTTCCCCGTACCCCCGCCCCCTCCGGCGCACCGGAACCGCCGCCGCGCCGCCTGGGCCGCCGGCGCGGTCGGCGTCGTCGGCCTGCTGGCCCTCCTCCCGGGGGCCTGCTCCTCCGACCAGGCCCCCACCGCCGCCGTCCTCAACTCCCCCGAACCGAGCCCGGTCACCTCCCCCACCCTGATCCCGATGCCACCCCCACCACCGCTCCCCGCCCTCACCCCTCTCCCGTCCCCCTCCCCGAGCCCCTCCTCCACCCGCTCCACCCCACCCCCGAAACCCCGTCAGCCCCGCTCGCCCAAGCCCTCCGCCTCCCCCAAGCCCCCCGCCTCCGCCAAACCGTCCCCCAGCCCACCCCTCCTCGCCGCCCTAGGCATCTGCTCCCAGGCCGAACAGCTCGGCCAGTGGCCCCCCGGCTCGGAACAGGCCCGCATCTGCCGCGCCCTCTACGGCGGCTGACCTCCGTCCTCGACATCTGCGATGATCACCGCATGAGCGAGAACCCGTGGGACGACCTGCCCGGGATCGAGAAGGCGTTCATGATCAATGCCTTCGAGATCGACATCCTCCCGGGAGCCAGGGGCGATTTCGACGAGGCCGACCAAGACCGACCGGTCGGCGAGGTCGCCGCGGTCCTGCTCGCCCTCGTCGACCGCGGATGGGTCGAGGTCCGACGGATCGTGCCGTGGGTCTCGCCCACCGGCCAGATGGGGAACGCGGTGGGCGATCCGGTGCCGCGCGACCACCTGGTGACGGTCCTGCAGGACGAGGCGAGCTGGGAGTACCCGGACGACGGCGACTGGATCGGTGCCCTGACCCTGGTCGAGACCGACGCCGGCCGGAGGATCACCCGCAAGGACCCGTAGAGCCACCGTCGAGGACCGGCACCGGGGCACGGAGCTCCAGCCGGGGGCCGGCCGTGCTGGCCAGGTACCAGTGGCCGCCGACCAACGCCAGGCGGTAGTAGGTGTCCTGGGGGTCGACGTCGACGAAGGCGGTGTCGGTGCCGCACAGCACGTCCACGCCGTGCCGCTCCGCCAGGCGTGACGCGATCCGCAGGTCGGGGTGGGGGCCAAGCCCGCAGTCGTCCCCGGCCAGCACGTCCAGGGAGAGCGGCCACGCGGGGTCCTCGTTGGCCACCAGCCCCACCCAGGCGTCTCCCGAGAGGTCCGGCGGTCCGCCGTCGTCCGGCTCGACCACGATCCGCAGCCCCGGCAGGACCGCCGCCTCGAACACGGCACGCACCTCGGCGGGGGTGAGCTCCTGTGACACGGTGATGCTGAACATGACCGTCACCGAACCACACCGCACCGCTCCGCCGCACCCCGGACGACACCTGGTGGCGCCGGCGCCAGGTCCGCCGCCGTCACGAGGTGTTCATGCCGCGTTGACACCCGAGCGGACCGCAGCGGCTCCGTCAGTCGAAGACGCGCACCCTGCGCCGGTCCGGCGGCAGCAGCAGGACCTCCAGCGCCTCCGCGCAGGCCCGCACCCGCGCCAGGAAGGAGGGCAGCCGGGCATCGGTGAGCACGTCCGGCGTGGACCGCAGCGCCAGGGCGAACCGCGCCCGGCCCGTCGAGTCCAGCACCGGGACGCCCAAGGTCCGGACGCCGTAGGCGGATTCACCGTCGTTCACGGCGTAGCCGACCGACCGGACCAGGTCGAGTTCGGCGGCCAGCGCGGCCCGGTCGACGATGGTGCGGTCGGTCTGCGCGGTCAGCGGCGGGAGTGCGGTGAGGTCGTCCTCGCCCGGGCCCGCCCAGGCCAGCAGGACCTTGCCGAGCGCGGTGGAGTGCAGCGGACGCCGCAGCCCGAGGCCGGTGCTGGGCTGGATGGAGGCGCCGACCAGGATCACCGCGTGGTCGCCGCTCCGGATCGCCAGGTCGGCCGCGGCGCCGGTGGCGGTCGAGAGGGCCGCCAACTCCGGTGTGGCGCGGTGCAGTCCGCGTTGGTGCAGGGAGAGCTGGCCGAGCTCGGCGACGGCCGGGCCGAGCCGGTAGCGGGAGGTGCGGTCGCTCTGCTCCAGGAACCCGGCCGCGACCAGGGTGCGGGCCAGCCGGTGCGCGGTGGAGACGGAGAGCTCCATCTGCCGGGCCAGGTCGGAGGCGCTGAGTTCGCCCGTGTTGTCCCGGAAGCAGTGCAGCAGTCCCAGCGCGCGGGTGACTGCCTGGGCCCCGGCGGGGGCGTCCGTCGTCGTCATGTCCCCAGCATGCGAACGCTGCCACCATCTGGCAACCATTGCCGCAGTGTGAACGCGAGTTGCACCCCCTGACGACTCTGCCAACAGATGGGTTCCCACCATGTGGCAGCCTTGCCCCGGCCGCCCGCTCCGTGCCAACCTCCAGTCACCAGGCCGCCGGGACCGGAAAGGAGCAGCACGATGACCATCGCTCGACCGCTGCGCCCGGCCCTCTCCCGCTGTTGTCGCTGACCCTCCCGCGACCGCTCCGCCCCTCCGCCTTGCCGCGTGGTGAGAACCCCGTGCGCCAACGCGTCACCACACTCTGGGAGTTCCGTCCATGGACCGACTCTGGTTCACCCGCTGCCCGGTGCCGACCGCCACCGGCATCGCCGCCGACCGAGGCCGACTGGCCGAGGAGTTCGCCCCGGACGGCATCACCGTCCGGTCGCTGCAGGAGGCCTCCGCCGCCGAGGCCGCCGACCACCACTTCACCCACGCCCTGGACGGGCTGTTCCGCGAGGGCGGCAACGTGCCCGCCCTGTGGGCCCGTTCGGGCGGCGAGCAGACCAGGCTGATCGGGCTGACCTGGATCGAGGAGCGGCAGTCGGTGCTGGTCCGGGCCGGCCGCGACCTCAGCGGGCCGGCCGCGCTGCGCGGGCTGCGGCTGGCCGTCCCCGTGCACCCCGTCGGGATC
The DNA here is from genome assembly GCF_053602875.1 of Kitasatospora sp. NPDC004289. Classification (NCBI taxonomy): domain Bacteria; kingdom Bacillati; phylum Actinomycetota; class Actinomycetes; order Kitasatosporales; family Streptomycetaceae; genus Kitasatospora; species Kitasatospora sp. NPDC004289. Next base: position 7,710 of record NZ_JBSGEL010000003.1, read on the forward strand.
GACTTCTGGCGGGCGATGGCGCTGGCCGGCTTCGCCGGTGCGCTGGCCTCGGCCGGACTCACCCTGGCCGACGCCGAGTTGACCGAGGTTCCGGGCTCCCCGGTCGGCCAGTGGGAGGGCGAACTGGCCGCCCTGCGGGAGGGCCGGGTGGACGCCGTCTACGTGAAGGGTGCGCTGGCGGTCGAGGCGGCTGAGCGCTTCGGGGCCGTGGTGGCGATCGACCTGGACGCCCTGCCGGACCGCCGGCACCGGGTCAACAACGGCACCCCGCGCCCGATCACCGTGCACCAACGCCTTCTGGAGCAGCGCCCGGACCTGGTCGCCCGCTTCCTCGCCGTCCTGATCGAGTCCGCCGAGTGGGCCCGTGACCGGCCGGCCGAGCTGGCCCGTATCCTGAGCGCCGAGACCGGCGCGGGGGCCTCCGGAGTGGCCGGCGCCTACCGCCCCGAGATCGGCCACTCACTGCAGATCGACCTGTCCGACGAGCGGTTGGACCTGCTGGCGCAGCAGGAGCGCTTCCTCTCCGCCCAAGGCTTCCTGCCCGCCCCGGTGGACGTCCGGAGCTGGGTCGACCCGGCCCCGCTGGCGCGGGCCCGCGCCCTGCTCGACTCCCGCCGCTCCTCCCTCCCCCGCCCTTCCCTTCCCCACCGCTCTTCCCTCCCCCGCCACGGCAACTGACCCGCTACCAGAATGCGAACCTTCATGAACTCCCGCTGGCTCCCGTCCACCGCGCTCCTCACCGCCGCCCTGCTCGGCCTGGCCGCCTGCAGCTCCACCAGCGGTGGTGCGACCGGCGACAAGGCCGCCCCGATCGAGGTCCGGATCCCCGAGGACGGCAACTCCGGTCTGCTCGCGCTGGCCAAGAAGGACGGCTCGCTGGACGCGGCGCTGGCCAAGGTGAACGCCAAGGTCGTCTGGACCGGCACCGCCGGGGCCTTCGCCCCCGCCGCTCAGCAACTCGACGCCGGTGCGCTGGACTTCGCCCAGGGCTCGATCACCTCCGCCACCGCCGCACTGGCCGCCTCTCCGGGCTTCAAGCTGTTCGCCGCCGTCGCCCCCGACGCGCTCGGCGAGGGCATCCTGGTCAAGAACGACTCCGGCATCAGCACCGTGAAGGACCTGGTCGGCAAGAAGGTCGCGGTCTGGCACGGCGGCACCAGCGAGTACCTGCTGCTGAAGGCGCTGAAGCAGAACGACATCCCGGCCGACCAGGTCGAGCGGGTGTACCTCCAGCCCAACCAGGCCGCCCCGGTCTTCAACTCCGGCCAGGTGCACGCCTGGTCCACCTGGGGCACCTACTCCGTCCCGCAACTCGCCGACCGCAACGCCCGCTTCCTGGTCAACGGCGGCCAGGTCGGCTCGGAGAACTACGCGGTCTGGACGGTGCGCACCAAGTTCGCCGACGCCCACCCCGCCGTGGTCAAGGCGCTGTACGAGTACCTGCACGCGTCCGGCCTCAAGCTGCAGGCCGACCCGGCCGCCTACCTGAACGTGAAGACCAGCTCCGGGCCGGAGGCGGTCAGTGCCGCCCAGCGGGAGATCCAGATCCCGTTCGACAAGGCCCGGGGCGTCGCCGAGCCGATCACCGAGGCCGATCTGAACCGCTTCCACACGGTGGCGCAGTTCTTCGCCGACCAGCAGATCATCAAGGGTTTCTTCGACGTGAAGCCCTACCTGATCGACGTCACCACCCTTCCCGGGAGCGCCGGATGAGCGCCGGTCACCTGGTCACCCCCCGCCCCCGCACCGCCCGCCCACGCCGGCCCGGCACCGCCCTCGCCCTGCGCGCCCTCGGCCCCCTGGTGGTCCTGCTCGCCTGGTACGCCGCCTCGGCCACCGGTCTGCTCACCGACGACCTGCTGGCCTCTCCCGGCGCCGTGCTCCAGGCACTGGGCGAGCTCTGGTCCTCCGGTCAGCTGACCGACGCGCTCACCGTGTCCCTGGGCCGGGCCGGCACCGGTCTGCTGATCGGCGCGAGCACCGGCCTCGCGCTCGGCGTGCTGACCGGCTTCTCCCGGATCGGCGAGGAACTCGTCGACTCCACCGTCCAGTTGCTGCGCACGATCCCGTTCCTCTCGCTGGTCCCGCTGTTCATGGTCTGGTTCGGCATCGGCGAGACCGCCCGGGTGGTGCTGATCGCGGTCGCCACCAGCTTCCCGATGTACGTCTCCGCCTCGGGCGGGGTGCGCAACACCGACCGCAAGCTGATCGAGGCGATGCGCAGCTTCGGGATGGGCCGGGCCGCCCTGGTCCGCGAGGTGGTGCTGCCGGGCGCGCTGCCCGCGCTGCTCTCCGGCCTGCGGCTCTCCATGACGCTCAGCGTGATCGCGCTGATCGCCGCCGAGGAGATCAACTCCACTGCCGGGATCGGCTACTTGATGTCCACCGCACAGGAGTACTCGCGCACCGACATCCTGACCGTCTGCATCCTGGTCTACGCCCTGATCGGGCTGATCGCGGACGGGCTCGTCCGCCTGCTGGAGCGCCTGCTCATGCCGTGGCGCACCCAAGGAGCACAGCGATGACCACGACCGTTCCCGACGGCACCGCCGTCCACCTGCGCGGCCTGCGCCGGACCTTCGGCGACCGGAGCGTGCTGGACGGCCTGGACCTGGACCTGGCCCGCGGCGAGTTCCTGGCGCTGCTCGGCGCCAGCGGCACCGGCAAGACCACGCTGCTGCGGATCCTCGGCGCGCTGGACCGCCACGACGCCGGCACGGTGCTGGTGCCCGAGGCCCGCACCATCGTCTTCCAGGAGCCCCGGCTGGTGCCCTCCAAGAAGGTGCTGGCCAACGTCCTGGTCGGCCTGCCCCGCGGCGCGGCCGGCCGGGAGACCGCCCTGCGCGCGCTGACCGAGGTCGGGCTGGAGCGTCACGCCGAGGCCTGGCCCGCAACGCTCTCCGGCGGCGAGGCCCAGCGGGTCGCGCTGGCCCGGGCCCTGGTTCGGGAGCCCGAACTGCTGCTGCTCGACGAACCGTTCGCCGCCCTGGACGCGCTGACCCGGCTGCGGATGCAGGACCTGGTCGGCGAACTCTGCCGGGCCCACCGCCCGGCCGTGCTGCTGGTCACCCACGACGTCGAGGAGGCCGTCCGGCTGGCCGACCGGGTGGCCGTGCTGCGCGACGGCAGGCTCGTCACCGACGAGCGGATCCCGTTCGACCACCCGCGCGACCCCGCCGACCCGGCCTTCGCCGACCTCCGCCGCCGCCTGCTCGCCGACCTCGGCGTGCACACTCCCGTCGTCACCCCGTCTGCCTCTGGAGCGCACTGAATGACCGTCAACATCGGCGTGCACAACGCGAACCCGTCCCTCTACCACCTGTCCCGCCTCGGCCTGCTGGAGGCCGCCCTCGCCCCGCTCGGCGAGACGGTGGCCTGGCACCAGGTCGGCGGCCTCGACACCGCCGCCGCACTGGCCGACGGCACCATCGACTTCGGTGGCACCGGCTCCACCCCGCCGCTCTCCGCCCAGGCCGCCGGGCACGACCTGGTGTACGCCGCCGTCTCCGCACCCCGGCCCGGCCACGGCGCACTGCTGGTCGCGGCCGACAGTCCGGTCCGCACCGTCACCGAACTCGGCGGGCGGACCGTGGCGTTGGCCATCGGCTCCTGGCAGACCCACTTCACCGCCAAGGCCCTGGCCGCCGCAGGGCTGGGCTACGGTACCGACATCACCGCGCGGCGGTCCGACGCGGGCTCGTACGAGGACCTGCTGGCCGGCCGGATCGACGCCTGGGTGGCCCAGGGCGCGGAGCTGGCCGCCGCCCGGCGGGCCGGTACGGTCCGCACCCTCGCCGAGGCCGGGGACGTGATCACCGACCGGTCCGTCTTCTTCACCCGCCGGGACTTCGCGGCCGCCCGCCCGGAGCTGGTCTCGGCCATCGTGGCCGCCCTCGCCGAAGCCGACGCCTGGGCCGCGGGCCACCTGGACGAGGCTGCCGCGATCGCCGCCGCCGACCAGGGCGGCAGTGCGGCCGACTGGCGCGAGGCGCTCGCCGTCCTGCCCTGGACCCTGGAGCCGGTCTCCGCCGCCTTCCTGGCCGAGCAGCAGGAGGCCGCCGACCTCCTGACCGCCGCCGGCTTCCTGCCCACCCCGATCACCGTCGCCGACGCCGTCCTCGGAGCCCGCTGATGCCCGCCCCCGAAATCCTCTGGTACGTCATCCCGCGCGAAGGCGCCTTCCCCTGGGAACCCGAGGGCCGCCGCTCCGTCGACCTGGCCTACCTCCAGCAGCTCGGCGTCGCCGCCGACCGCCTGGGCTACGACGGCGCGCTGTTCGCCACCGACCTCTACGACGTCTGGCCGCTGGCCAGTGCGCTGGCCGCCGTCACCCGCCCGGGCTTCAAGCCGCTGCTGGCCGTGCACCCCGGGCTGATCTCGCCGACCCTGCTGGCCAAGATGGCACTGAGCTTCAGTCAGCTGTTCGGCCCCGACCGGCTCCGCTTCAACGTGGTGAACGGCTCCACCGAGCAGCTCCGCCAGTCCGGACTGCACCTGGAGCACGACGAGCGCTACCTGCTGAGCGCCGAGTACTGGTCGATCGTGAAGCGCCTGACGGCCGGTGAGGTCTTCGACCACAAGGGCAGGTTCTACGACCTGCCGGGCGCGGGCAGCTCCCTGCGCGAACTCGCCCCCGTCCAGGGCGGCCGGCCCACCCCGCTCTGGTTCGGCGGCTCCTCGGCGGCCGGCATCGAGATGGCCGCCGAGCACGTCGACGTCTACCTCACCTGGGGCGAACCCCTGGAGCAGCTGCGGCAGAAGCTCGACGCGGTCCGCGCGCGGGCCGCCGCCCACGGCCGCACCCTGCGGCTCGGCCTGCGGCTGCACCTGATCGTCCGGGACACCGAGGAACAGGCCTGGGCCGCGGCCGACCACCTGCTCGACGTCACCAGCCAGGCCACCTACACCCGGATGCTCGGCAACGGCGCCGAGGACGGCGTCGGCTGGCAGCGCCAGTTCCGCCAGCACGGCGGACGGGTCCCGCGCCACGCCCGCGAGTTGGAGACCCACCCCAACCTCTGGCCCGGCATGAGCCTGTTCCGCCCCGGCCCGGGCACCGCCGTCGTGGGCAGCACCCGGCAGGTGATCGAGCGCCTCCAGGAGTACCGGTCCCTCGGCGTCGACACCTTCATCCTGTCCGGCAACCCGCTGCTGGAGGAGGCGTACCGGGTCGCGGAGACCGTGCTGCCCGCCCTGCGAGAATGAGGATCGGGCACGACCCACCGTCTGCCCGTCCGCCCGCCCGAGCAGGAGGCTCCATGCCCGCGTCGACCGCCACCGCCACCGTGTTCCGCGACGTCCGCCCGTTCGGCGAGGGCGGGCCCGTCGACCTGGTGGCCGTCGACGGGGTGTTCGCGGCAGCGGTGCCGGCCGGCGCGGCGGTGGAGTACGTCGAGGGCGGCGGGCGGATCGCGCTGCCGGGGCTGGTGGACGCGCACATCCACCCGGACAAGACCGCCTGGGGCGAGCCCTGGTACAGCCGCCGGCCGGCCGCCGGGCTGCCCGAGTACGTGAAGGGGGACGTGGAGCTGCACGACTGGCAGCGCACCTCCCTCGCCGACCGCGCCACCCGCCTGCTGGCCAACGCGGTGGCCCGCGGCACCCGCGCCGTCCGCGCCCACGTGGACGTGGCCCCGGCCTACGGGCTGGAGGCGGTGACCGGTCTGGCCGAGGCGCGCGAGCGGCTGCGCGCCGCCCTCGACGTGCAGATCGTGGCCTTCCCGCAGCACGGGGTGCGCCGCGAACCCGGTGCGGGGGCGCTGCTGGCGGAGGCGGCGGCGAGCGGGCTGGTCGACGCGATCGGCGGCCTCGACCCGGCGGGGTTCGACGGGGTCGACGGCGGCGAGGGCCCCGCCCAGCTGGACCAGGTCTTCGCGCTCGCCGAGCGCCACGGCCTCCCCGTCGACGTCCACCTGCACGACCGCGGCGAGCGCGGCCTGGCGCCGCTGCGCGAGATCGCCGCCCGCACCGTGGCGGCGGGGCTGCAGGGCCGGGTGGTGGTCAGCCACGCGTTCTGCGTGCCGGAGCTGACGGGCCGTGCGCTGGAGGAGCTGGCCGGGCTGCTGAGCGGCGCGGGCGTCGGGCTGACCACGGTGGCGCCCTCCGCCCACCAGGTGCTTCCGTTCCGCCGGCTGCAGGCCGCGGGCGTCCGGGTGGGTCTCGGCTCGGACGGCGTGCGGGACTCCTGGAGCCCGTTCGGCAACGCCGACATGCTGCACCGCGCCCACCTGCTCGGCTGGACCACCGACGCCCGCACCGACCGGGACCTGACCGAGTGCTTCGATCTCGCGGCCACCGGCGGCGCCGAGCTGCTCGGCCTCCCGGCCGCCACCCTCGCCCCCGGCTCCCCGGCCGACTTCTTCCTGGTCGAGGGCGAGTGCCTGCCCCAGGTGGTGGTGGACCTGCCCGCCCGTGACCTGGTGGTCAAGGGCGGGCAGGTCGTCGCCCGCGAGGGGCGGTTCACCGGCTGAGCGGGGCTACGGCAGCGGGAGGCTGACCACCTGCGGGTCGTGGTCGCTCAGCTGGCTGCCGAACTCGCTGTTCAGGTGGACGATGTCGTACGCGTACGGGGTGGCCGCCAGCGCGCCGGAGACCAGGATGTGGTCCAGCACCTGGGAGTTGCCCTCGTACACGTAGGTGTAGCGCTCGGGCGCCGGCAGGGTGCGCGGCAGGTCGGCCAGCGCGCCGCCCGCCGTCAGGATGTCGGCGGTCTGCGAGAACTCGAAGTCGTTCAGGTCGCCGAGCACCACCACCGAGGCGGCCGGGTCGACCGCCAGCAGCTGGTCGGTGAAGGCCTTCACCACGCCAGCCTGGGCGGTGCGCTGGGTCTCCGAGGAGCGGCTCGGCGGCTGGTAGCGGCCGAACAGGGGCTGGTCACCGCCCTTGGAGTTGAAGTGGTTGGCGATCACGAAGACCGGCCTGCCGTGCCAGCTGAACTCCCCGGCCAGCGGCTTGCGGCTGGACGCGAAGGCGGAGTTGCCGGGATCGATCCGGCCCGGGGAGTAACTCAGCGCGGGCGTACCGGAGTTGTTGACCACCGCGGTGGCGGTGGTGGCTCCGGCGCCGGGACGGTCGGTGAAGCTCAGACCGCGGTCGGTGCGGTAGAGGAACACCTGGCGGATGTTGCCGCCGGGCTCGCCGCCGTCCTGGTCGTTCTGCGGGTTGATCTGGCGGTAGGAGTAACTCGGTCCGCCCGCCGCCGAGATGGCGGCGGTGAGCTTGGTGATGGTCTGGTCGGCGGCGGTCACGCCGTTGTCGGTGGCGCCGTTGTTGTCCTGGATCTCCTCCAGGGCCAGCAGATCGGGGGCGCGCAGGTTGCCTATCACGGCGCCGGCCAGGCCGTCGAACGTGCTCTGCGGGTCGCTCGGGTCGAGGTTCTCCACGTTGAAGGTGGCCACGTTGAGGGTGCCGGCCGCCGGGGCGGGGGTGGTCTCCCTGACCAGGCCACCGGGGCTCACCACCGGCGTGGCGGTGACCAGCAGCTTGAAGTTGCCGAAGGAGTAGTCGAGCACCCCGACGGTGGCCCCGGCCAGCGTGTCGCCGGTGTCGGCGGCCGGGGTGGGCGCCAACGCGTCGTCCAGCAGCACGCGTTCGGGATTGAAGTCGCCCGCCTGGATCACGATCCCGCCACGCGCCGTCCGGGTGGCGCTGCCCGCCGGGACGACGGGTATCTCGCCGACGGAGCTGCGCGGGCCGACCACGGCGGCGTCGTTCAGCTGGAGCCGCATGCCCTCCAGGGACTCCCAGAAGTCGATGCCGTCGGTCGTGGGCTGGAACGAACCGCCGGTCTCCACATCGCCGTTGGCGTCGTCGTCGATCACCGCGGCGGGCGGCACCCGGCCACCCGTGCCGACCACCACCGGAGCGGGCAGCGCTGCGCCGTGGGCGACCAGGGCGACGGTGGGCGAGGTGAGCTCCGTCGTGGTCAGGTTGTTGGTGCCACCGGTGCCGCCGGGCCGGTACTCGGCGACGGTGCCGCCGACCGTGACCGAGTCGGCGACGGCCACGGTGGGCGCCGAGGCGGTGTAGACGAACACCGCCTCACTGGTCGCCGGATCGGCGTCCGGGTTCGGGTCCTGGAACCAGAAGCCGGTCGCGGACACCGCCGTGACGACCCCCGGCAGACCGCTGACGGACTGGCCGGTCTTCGGCGAGCGGTGCGCGGCGCCCTGCACGTCGCGGATCCGGGCCGAGCCGCCTCCGCCGCCGTTGTAGGAGGAGTTCCGCGGGTTGGGCGAAGTCACGGCGAAGTCAGCCGAGTTGGCGTCGGTGTCGGTGGCGCCGCCACCGGACCGCACGGCGGCGGTGGTGTTGGAGAGGGTGCCGGTCGGCGACCCCTCCGCCGAGCTGGCGCCGCTGCCGTAGCCGACGAAGTCCCGTACGCCCGGCTTGGTGGCACAGCCGGTGGAGCAGGTCAGCGCGGTGGCGTTGGTGACCAGGGCGACCTTGCCGGTGGTCGCGCTCATCGCGATGGTGCCGGTGCTGTCGGGGGTGGGCAGCGCGGCGCCCGCACCGCTGCCGGCGGCCTCGCGGACCAGGTGGTAGCGGCCGGGTGCGATGGTGCCGGAGAGGGCCGTGGTGGACCAGGACGATCCGGTGGACGAGGCGTACTGGACGGTCCAGCCGGCCAGCGAGACGGTAGCGGACCCCCGGTTGTAGAGCTCGATGAAGTCATGGGTGTACGGGGCGCCGGCGTTGCCGCCACCGCCGTACACCTGGCTGATCACGACGTCCGGGGAGACCGCTTGGGCGGTCTGGCCGGGCAGGGCGAGCAGGGCGCCCAGCACGGTGGCGGCACTGGCCGCCGCCACCGTGCGTGGCCGCCGGAGCGACCGGATACGACGCGACATCGGGTGTCCTCCTGAGGAGCCGACGAGGGACGGGGACGGTACGGTCAGCACTCCTCCCCCGTCTTCCCCCGCTGACACCGACGCCCAGGCGTACGCCGGACGAACAGCCGGCGTGCTCACCTCACGGCAGCAGCCCGGCCGTCCGCAGGTCCAGGTCGATCCGCGGCGCCAGCGTCGCCGCCAGGGTCGAGGTGATGTGGCCGGTGTCCCGGTAGAGCAGCACCCCCTCACGGGCCGGCGGGCACTCCCCTTCGCCCGGGCAGAGCAGGGCGCGGTAGTCCAGCACGGTGACCCCGTACTTGGTGGCCAGGCCGTCGGTGAGCAACGGCTCGGGCAGCAGGGCCTCTTCGCGCGAGAAGGTGCAGGCCTCGCCGGAGGCCAGGCAGACCGGGACGTCCTTGCCGGGCATCGGGGTGTCGGCCAGGTAGGCGACCGGCGCCCCGACGGCCTTCAGCCGCTCCAGGGTGGTGGCCCAGCCGGCCGAGCGCTGTTCGGCGCCGCCGAAGCGGTTCAGGCCGGCGACCACCACCAGGCGGGGCTTCGGGCCGGTGGCCAGCCGGGTGAGGGTGTTCTCCCGCCAGCGGTCGCACTCGGTGTACTCGCGGCCGAGCACCTCGTCCCGCACCGTCATGGTGGGCAGCGGGCAGCCGGGCTTGACCAACACCTCCAGCGCCCAGCCGCGTTGGCGCACCACCGAGAGCAGCCCGGCCATCCACTGCCCGGCGTGCGAGTCGCCGAGCAGCACCACCCGGTCCGGGGAGCGGGTGTCGCCGAACAGGCAGGGCGGGCTCTGATCGGCCGTCAGGGCGATCTGGCAGTCGCCGGCCGGCGGGTGGTCGGTCCGGGCCCGGGCCAAGGTCGGGGTCAGACCGGTGAGTTGGACGCCGGGCGCGAGCAGCAGCGGGCCGCTCGGCGCACCGGCCGGGATCACCACCACGGCGTCCGGGTCGCCGAGGGCGCGCACGGCCCCGCCGCCCAGGGTGAGCCCGGCGATCAGCGGGACGGTGAGGGCCACCGCGCCGACCGAAAGGCCCTTGCGCGGGGCGTTGGAGCGGCCGCGCCGCAGCGGCCTCTCGACGTAGCGCAGGGTCAGCCAGGCGGGCAGCGCGGAGCCGAGCGCGAGGGCGACCGTGACGGCCAACGGCAGGGCGCCGTACCGGGCCTGGGCGAGCGTCAGGACCGGCCAGTGCCAGAGGTACCAGGCGTACGACAGGCGGCCGGCGGCCCGCAGCGGCGGGCTGGCCAGCAGCCCGCCGGCCTGGTACCAGCGGCCGGTGCCCGGGCCGCTCAGCAGCAGGGCGGCGGTGCCGAGGGCCGGCAGCAGGGCCGCGCTGCCGGGGAAGGGGGTGGCGCGGTCGTAGAGCAGGGCGGCCGTCAGCACCGCGGCCAGGCCGAGCCAGCCGAGCAGGGTGGAGCCGAACAGGCGGCGCCGGTAGAGCAGGGCGGCGGCCCCGCCGATCGCGAACTCCCAGAGCCGGGTGGCGGTGGAGAAGTAGCCGAGTGGCGCGGCGTCGGCGGTCCAGCGCAGGCAGAGCAGCAACGACAGCGTGCCGACCAGCAGCGTGACGACCCAGACGGCCGGGCGGCGGCCCTTGGCCAGCAGCAGGACCAGGCCGCCCCAGAGCAGGTAGAACTGGTTCTCCACGCCGAGCGACCAGAAGTGCAGCACCGGGCTCGGGTCCCGGGTGGCGGTCAGGTAGTCGGTCTGCTGCCCGGCGAACCGCCAGTTGGCGAACTGCCCGGCGGCAGCCAGCAGGTCACGGGCCAGGTCGGCGCCGCGCAACGGGTCCAGCAGCAGCCAGCCGCCCAGCGCGGTGGCGGTCAGCACCACGGCGGCGGCGGGCAGGATGCGGCGGGCACGGCGGGCCAGGAAGTCCCGCAGGGCGAGCGGGCGGGGGCCGGCCAGCAGGCCGGTGATGAGGAAGCCGGAGAGGACGAAGAAGACGTCCACGCCCACGTAACCGCCGCTCAGGGCGGGGACTCCGGCGTGGAAGGCGAGCACCGTCAGCACGGCGACGCCGCGCAGGCCCTCGATGTCGGGGCGGAAGGGTGCGGCGCCGCTGCGCGGTGCGGGCGGTGCGGGGGCCGTTCTGGTCGGCCGGGTCAGGGTGATCAGGTCGGACACGGTGGTGCTCCTTGCGACGGCTGCGGTGGGTGTTACCGCCGGGCCCATGGGGGTGGGCCTCCCGGCGGCCGTTCCCGCGCCGGTGGGGCGACGCGCACGGAGGTGCTGAGGGTGTGGTGGTACCGAGGGTGTGTCGGTGCTGGGGGCGTGTCGGTGCTGAGGGCCGGTCAGAAGAGCGGGTCGGCCCAGCCGCTCGCCAGCAGGGCGGTGAGCGCGAGCACGGCGGTGACCGCGAGCGCCTCGGGGCGCCCGAAGCTCTCCGCGCCGGCCTCCGTGGGGGCCCGCTTCGGCCCGCGCACCTGGTCCTCGCCGCGCAGCAGCGCCCAGAGCGCGGTGAGCACCGGCACGGTGGTGTACGCGGTGAGCACCAGCAGCCCGGCCAGCGCCCAGTACGGCTGCCAGCCGTGCAGCAGGACGGCCCGCACCAGGCCGACGACGCCGGCGGCCAGGCAGAACGAGAGCCAGAGCACCCCGATCCGGCCGACGGTGCGGCCGAGCGCGGAGCGGCCGGCGATGGCGCCGGTGGGCACCCAGTCGGCGCTGCGGCTGCGCAGCGCGTGGCCGAGCGCGATCACGTGGCAGAAGCCGCTGAGGAGTTGGACCCGGGTGACCTCGAACCGCCAGCGGGTACGGGAGGCGGCGGGCAGCAGGGCGAGCGAGACCCAGAGCGGTGGCAGGAAGGGCAGCACCTGCCAGGGCTCGATCCGCTCGGGGGCGAAGAAGAGCAGCAGCAGGGCGGGCAGCGGCACGGCGAAGACGTTCACGGCGCTGCTGAGGTAGCCGAGGATGCCGTTCCAGAAGCAGATCCGGGCGGAGCGGGACAGCGGGCCGCGGTGGAAGTCGGGGTCGCGCAGCAGGGCGAGCGAGCCGAGGCACCAGCGGTACTGCTGGCTGATGAACGCGGACAGGCCGGTGGGCGAGAGGCCCTTGGCGAGCAGGGTGGGCACGTAGCGGGTGCGGTAGCCGTGCCGGGCCAGCGCGAGGCCGGTGTAGAGGTCCTCGCTGTGGTCCGACTCGAAGAATCCGCCCGCGAGTTCGAGGGCGTGGCGCCGGTACAGCGCGTTGGTGCCGCAGCAGACGGTGCCGTCCTGGGCGTCCCGGGAGGGCTGGATCCAGCGGTAGAAGATCTCCTGGGTCGCTCCGGCCCCGCGCTCCAGCCAGCTCATCGAGGCGTCGGTGTCGAAGCACTGCGGGCTCTGCACGATGCCGGTCTCGGGCTGGTCGAAGTAGGGCACCAGGTGGTCCAGGAAGTCCTCGCGCGGGCAGAAGTCCGCGTCCAGTACCGCCACCAGGTCGGAACTACCCGCCGCGAGACCGAAGTTGAGGTTTCCGGCCTTCTTGAACCGGCCCCGGTCGGGTCGGCTGTGGTAGCGGAAGCCGTACTCCTCGGCGAGGGCTCGGACGGCCGGGTCGTCGGCGTCGTCGAGCACCCGGACGGTCAACTCGCCGTCCCAGCGCACCCGGGAGACGTGCCGGTAGGCGTTCTCCAGGACGGTGAGGGGTTCGCCGCAGGTGGGCAGCAGCAGGTCGACGCTGGGGATCCGCTCGGGGCGCCAGGCCCGGAGCAGCAGTTGGTGGCTGTCCAGCGAGTGGCGGCGCTGGCGCTGGCCGTCACCGAGGCCGAGCAGCCAGGTGGCGCCGTTCAGCACCACCAGCACCAGGAAGGGCCAGAGCAGCGGGTGGCTCAGGGCGAACAGGCCGAGGGTGACGGTGGCTCCGGCATAGGAGAGCGCGGAGCAGAGCAGCACCCAGCGGCGCTGCGGGCCGAAGTACCAGTAGAGCTCCCGGTCGTCGGGCGGCTCCGGCAGGGCCGGAGCGGGCGAACCCGGCGAACCGGGCGTCGCGGACGGAGTGATCTGGCGTGCGGGCATGCGAAAGAAAGCCCCCCCGGGCTCGAACGGACGGAACCGTACGCCCGTCAGTCTCCCACATTGGTCTGGACCAATCGTGAACAGGGTATGAATCACGCCAGGCAGCAAGGTTCCTGACGCTCCATCAGCCCCTTCGCCCTCGCGCCCCCGCCTCAGAGCGCCTTCGTCAGCCGCTCGAACCGCAGGTCCTCACGGAGCGGAACGCCGAACCGCTCGTCCCCGTACGGGAACGGCGAGAACTCGCCGGTGCGGCGGAACCCGCGCCGCTCGTACCAGGCGATCAGGTCCGCCCGCTGCTCAATCACCGTCATCTCCAGCTCGCGCGCACCCCACTCGGCCCCGGCCACCCGCTCCGCCTCGGCCAGCACCTGCCGCCCGACCCCGCCGCCCTGGAGCTCCGGACGGACCGAGAACATGCCGAAGTACGCACGGTCACCCCGGTGTTCGAGCTGACAGCAGGCCAGCAGCTCGCCGTCCCGCTCCGCCAGCAGCAGCCGGCTGCCCGGCGCCTCGATCACCGCGGCCACGCCCTCGGCGTCCGTCCGCTGACCCTCCAGCAGGTCCGCCTCGGTGGTCCAGCCGGCCCGGCTGCTGTCACCGCGGTAGGCCGACTCGACCAGCGCCACCAGCGCCGGAACGTCGGCGGGCCCGGCCGGACGGAAGGTCAGTTCGGAGGTCTCGGAGGTCATCGTCGGTACTCGCTTTCCGCTTCCCGGGCCGACCGCCGGCCCGCCCCTGCATCGTGCCACAGCGCCGCGCCATGTCGGCTTCCACCACCATCTGGGCGCCGATGGTGTGGTCTACGCGCCATGGCGCCGCTGTCCCGTGCATGACTACTCTCGTCCGCGCCCGGCGAGCCCCCTCGCTCGCCCGTCTCCCAGGAGTGCCCATGCCCCACCGTGCACCCGTACTCCGCACCCCCGCCGGCTCCCTGCTGCGCGCCGCCCTCACGGCCGCCACCACCGGCGCCCTCCTCCTCGGCACGGCCACCCTCGCGCAGGCCGCCCCCTCCCCCTCCCACCCCTCCCACCCCGAGCGCGACTTCGCCGGCTCCACCGTGGCCGCCCACGAGGGCAGATCGGCCGCCGCCCCGCTCGCCTCCCTGGCCGTCACCCAGACCCTCGGCAACGACGTCTCCAGCTGGCAGGGGAACGTCAACTGGTCCACCGCCAAGGCCAACGGCGCCCGCTTCTCCTACGTCAAGGCCACCGAGGGCACCAGCTACACCAACCCGTACTTCGCCCAGCAGTACAACGGCAGCTACAACGCCGGGCTGATCCGGGGCGCCTACCACTTCGCCCTGCCGAACAACTCCAGCGGTGCCACCCAGGCCACCTGGTTCGTCAACCACGGCGGTGGCTGGTCGGCCGACGGCAAGACCCTCCCGCCCGCCCTCGACATCGAGTACAACCCCTACGGCGCCACCTGCTACGGCCTCTCCCAGAGCGCCATGGTCAGCTGGATCCGCTCCTTCTCCGACACCGTCCACTCCCGCACCGGCCGCTACCCCGCCATCTACACCACCACCAACTGGTGGCAGCAGTGCACCGGCAACAACGCCTCCTTCGCCACCACCAACCCCCTCTGGCTCGCCCGCTACGCCTCCACCCCGGGCACCCTCCCGGCCGGCTGGACCTACCAGACCATCTGGCAGTTCGCCGACTCCGGCCCCCTCCCCGGCGACCAGAACTACTTCAACGGCGCCTACGACCGCCTCCAAGCCCTCGCCAAGGGCTGACCCCCACCACCCCGGCCCGGGAGGCACCCCACACCTCCCGGGCCGGCTCCGCTCAAGCCCTACCAACCGAACTGCGGCTGCCCGACGATCCCCGCACCGGCCTTGGCCGCCAGCCACGTCACCCGCTCGTCCTCTCCGGCCCAGGTGTGGACGAAGACCGTGTGTTCAGGGCCGGGGTCGTTACCGTGGATGTCGCGACTGTTGAGCGCGATCTGCAGCTCGGCGTGCTTCGAGTCCTGGCCGAGGTTCAGCTCGGGCACCGGCGGCCACGTCAGATGGCCCCACGACAGGGAAAGCGGGCAGATGCCCTCGCCGGCGTACAGGGCCTCGGCCGCCTCCTCGAAGGTGGCCGGGTCCCAGGCCACCGAGACGGGAAACCGATCCAAGGGTGGAACGAAACGAGCTTCGGGGAAGGCTGCCTCCAGCCGTTCCAGCTCGGCTTCGGTCCGCGCCCACCCTTGCAAGGAGGAGTCCAGGCAGGCCTGCGGCACGGACGCCAGCAACCTCCGCGTCAGGTCGAGCACTTCGGCCAGGTCCGTCGTCCTCCGGATCGGATACGCCCGCGAGTTCCCCATGATCGAGATCATGCCAGACGGCCACCTCGCCGTGGGCTGACCATCCGTCACCGCCGGGGAGCCAGGGTCACACCACGGCACCGCCGCCGTCCACCGTGAGGGTGGTGCCGGTGGGGCCCACCGCAAGCGGATCGCGACAGCTGGGGATCCGGAGGTTCGCGTGGTGATGCACGCCGGCGGCGGGACCACGCCGCGCTGAGTGCGCCGTCGTCGACCCGACCACGGCCGACCGCCCGAACGCATGGCGGTCACGGCCTCAGGGCCTGGCGTCGACGGTGCCTTGGAGGCGGTAGGCGGTGGAGGCCGTGCCCCCGAGGGAGGCGAGCAGCTCGATGGCGGCGGCGAGGGTCGGGGCCCCGGCCAGGCGGGCGGCCGCGAGGTGGGCGGGGAGGCGGCCGGCGGTGGTCAGGGCTGCCCACTGGGCCTCGGAGAGGGCGAGGTAGCGCAGGCCGGGCAGGTCGGCCAGCACCGTCAGGTCCGGTGTGGGGCAGCGGGACAGGTCGAGGGATCGCAGCGCGGGCAGGGTGCGCAGCGGGGTGAGGTCGACGGCGTCCTGTGCACCGACGGCGAGGGAGGTGAGGTGTGAGTGGCCGGTGAGGGGGAGGAGGTCGGCTCCGGGGGTGAGGTCGAGAGCCAGGTCCTCGATGGGGAGCGCCGCGAGCGGGGTCAGGTCGGTGGTGGCGCAGCGGTTGAGGTGCAGGCGTCGCAGGTGCGGGGTGGCGGTGAGCGGCCGGAGGTCGACGGGTGACGGGGCGTCATTGAGGTGGATCGCCTGGGCGTGCGGGCTGAGCGGCTCGTCGAGGGTTCGGATCACCTGTTGCCGCGCGTGGCGGTCCTGCTGCTCGTCGGGCTGGTCCAGGATCTGGCCGAGCCAGGCGGTGACGGAGGGGGCGACGTAGCGCGGGCCGTCGTGGAAGTCCCGGCCGACCTCGATCACCTGGCCCGGGCGGCCGTTCGCGGCGGGTGCCAGGTCCACGGCGAAGTAGTTCCCGTCGAACCAGGTGGCGAACGGAAGCCAGCCCGGATGCCCCGAGCAGCGGCGCACCGTGTTCGACGGGTCGGCGTCGAAGACCACCTGGTTCCAGTCGAGACCCCAGCCGAACCAGGTCGGAACCCCGATGTATTCGCCGTGCTGGGCCATGGCCGCCTTGAGCGGCAGCCAGCAGTACCCGTCCAGGGCTTCGCTGTCGCCGTCCCCGTCCGCCTCCCGGTAGAGGGCGCGCAGGTCTGCGGGCAGCGGCAGGCCGAGCTCGCGCTCGGTCGCGGCAAGCTGCTCCTCGGTGACGGGTGCCGGCATCCGCAGGTCGGTTCCGGAGCGCTCGGCGTGTCGGCGCAGGACGGCCCGCAGCCGCTCGACGGCCCGTGCCGGATCCCCGTCCGGGCGCAGCCGGGACGGTTCGGCGTCGTCGGCCGCGCCCGGTTCGGACGGTCGGAAGTCGGGGTCGACGGTCAGTGTCCAGCCGTCCCCCGGGCTGGCCCCGGGCTCCAGCGCGCCGGGGGACACCACCAGCTCGAAGTCACCCGTCGGACGGCAGGTCATCTCCAGGACGATGCTCTCCCAGCCCTGGTTGTCCCTGAACCAGGACCCCAGCGCGGCCAGGCCACGGTACGGGGACGGACCCCCGACGCGGAGGCCTGGACGGCTCGGCACCGCGTATCCGCCACCGGCCAGGCCGACACTGCCCCGGCTCCCGTGCCCCCGCAGCACGCATGCTGTCCAGGCGTCAGGGGCCTTCGCGACGACCTCCTCCATGATCTGTCGCACCGCGTGTTCCAGTGCCGGATCCATGACCGCCCCCTCGTTCCTCGCTGTTCGGACGATCATGTCAGCAGGCCACGACACTGCCCTGACGTGGGTTCAGCGCAGCGGCGCCGCACCGGAGCAGAGCCGCCGCCCGGTCCCCAGGTCGAAGGTGTCGGACACCATGAGGGCCCCCGTCCCGACCAGCACCACCCCCGCCACCAGGGCGACCACCGCGAGGACGCCGTACCTGGCCCGGCCGGCCAGCCGCAGGGCGAGCGGCACCAGCACGGCGAGCAGCCCGAACCCGAGCACCCCCCAAGCCCCCACCCGCATACCGGAGTTGGCGGGCAGGTCCAGGCAGCTCGCCAGCACCGCCCGGTGCCGCTCCTCGTACGCCACCTCGAACCACCACGCGCAGAGCGCACCGAGCACCGCCGCCACCACGGCGAACACACCGGCCCCCGACGGGGCCCGACGGGCCGTCATCAGTACCAGCTCGGGGAGACTCGGACCACCCGCACGCGCTGCTCGCCCTCGGACTTCTCGGTGGCGGGCAGGCGGCCCTCCAGGCTGACGTTCTGCCGGGAGGTGGTGTGCTGGGTGTACTTGACGTCGCCGTCGGGGGTGACGGCGGTGACCACGGCGGCGTGGTGGGTGTTGCCCTTCTCGATGTGCTCGTTGTCGCCGGCCTGCTCGTAGAAGATCAGGTCACCGGGCATGGCCTCCGAGACCGGGACCTCGTGACCGCCGTTCTGCAGCATGAAGTTCTGCAGGTTCTCGGCGGCGCCCCAGCTCTTGGAGTAGTCCATCCGCTCGTCCCACCATCCCGAGTCGGCGTCGTCGTCGCGCCCCCAGCTGTCGTCGGACCAGCCCGGGCCCCAGCCGCTGTCCGGCTTCTCCCGCAGGCCGCCCTGCTTCAGCGACTCGGAGGCGAAGTTGGTGCAGTTGTTGTCGAGCTTGTCGATCGAGGTGTCGTCCCAGTGCTCCAGCGCCCACTGCACCTGCTTGACCCGGTCGTACTTGCCGTCCCGCCCCCGCAGGTCGAGCTTCACGCTCTCCGGGATGCCGTCGAGGTTGGCGATCCGCACCGGTTCGGCGCGCATCAGCTCGCGCTGCTCCTGGACCGAGAGCCCGGCCCACCAGTCCCGGACGACCTGCGGGTCACGGCCGTCGGGAATGGCGGCCGAGAGGATGTTCATCTGGGTGTGCGAGGCGGCGGTCTGGGCCTCGTCCAGCGCCTTGGCCGGGTCGGACTCGTACGTCATGCCCATCAGCGCGCGGAGCTCCGGCTCGGCGAGCGCATCGGCCTCGCGGGCCTGGCGCAGCGCCTCCTTGATGAGGTCGGAGACGTCGTTGAGGTCGGTGAGCTTCTGGCTGGTGACACCGTCGCCCTGGGTGGAGGCGTTGCCGTTCTCGTCCACCGTGATGCCGTGGGCGTCGGCGAGTTCGAGGGCGTGCTGCAGGGTGCGCCGGGCGTACTCCATCGACGAGGCGAGCCCGTCCAGCACCATCGTGATGCCGCGCATGACGTCGGCGCCGGCCTCCAGCCGGTCGGCGACGTCCTTCAGGTCGCCGGCGGCCTCCCGGCCGACGGCGTCCGTCCAGTTCTCCTCCAGCGGGCGGGAGCCGTTGGCCCGGATGTCCTCGGCCGCCTGCAGCGCGTGCTTGGAGAGCGAGAGCCAGTCCTCGGCGGCTGCCTGCCACAGGCTCGGATGGGCGTTCTTGAGGTCCGAGAAGGTGATCATGCCGCTCACGCCCGTCCGAGCTCGGTCATCGCGGCCCGCATCCGGGCCTCCGCCTCGGCGTCGGCGGCGTCGTAGCCGTCGGCCGAGCTGTGCAGCTGCTCCGAGAGCCGCTGCAGACGGTCGGCGAGCACCACCATGTGACGCTCCCAGTCCGCGGCGCACTCCCGCAGCGCGGCCGCCGAGGACCAGCCGGGGTCCGCAGACCCCGCGGTCTCGCTGGAGTCCAGCGCACCGGAGAGCCGGCTCCTGGTCTGCCCGCTCAACTCCCCCATGCTCGTCCCCGCCCTGCGCACCCCGTCAGTGGAGATGCCTATGTCCTGCATCCGGACCCCCGTCCGTTCCCCGTCTCGACACCGGTCGTAGCCGGAGCCACCCTAGCGGGGCCGTCCGACGGTGCGTCAGGAACCCTGGGTGCCCTGGGTGCCCTGCTCCACGGTGGTCTTGAAGGACTGGAGGCAGCGCTGGGCGTCGTGGGCGGTGAAGCCGAGCCAGTCGGTGACGCTGTCCAGGACGCCGTGCGGGGTGTGGTCGAGTTGGAGCATCACCCTGGTCCGGCCGGTGTCCAGGGCGTGGAAGGTGACCACGCCGGCCGCGTCGGTGCGGCGGGCCGGCTGCCAGGCGATCCGCTCGCCCGGGATCAGTTCGGTGACCGTCGCCTCGGACTCCCGCTGCTCGCCGTTGACCTCGGTGACCCACTGCAGGGCCGAGCCCGACAGCCGGACCGCCTCGACCCCGTGCAGGAAGCGCGGGTAGCCGGGGCTCGCCAGCCACCGTTCGTACGTGGCCGTGACCGGCGCTTCGACCTCCACCGACTCCGCTATGTGCGACACGGGACACTCCTCTGCGTTCGACGACGGTTCCCTCCGAGCTCTCCGCCTGCCCCCGATCCGCCGGTCCACACGCACCCACACGCTCCCGGCGCCGACCACCGCCCCGTCTCGGTCCGCAGACGCACCACCGCCTGACGGACCGTCGGCCGCTATCGTGCCGGAATGACCACCGCGCCCCAGTCGCCCCGGCCCACCGAACCGCCGCAACCCGCCGTCCTCTCCCTCTCCGAGGTCTCGCTGCACCGCCCCACCTCCGGCCAGGAGGTCATCCTCGACCGGGTCGACTGGACCGTGCGAACCGGTCAGCACTGGGCACTGCTCGGCGCCAACGGAGCCGGCAAGACCACCCTGCTGAAGATCGTCGGCGCGGTCACCTTCCCCACCTCCGGCTCCGTCGAGGTGCTGGGCGAGCGCTTCGGCAAGGTCGACCTGCGCCAACTCCGCGCCCGGATCGGCCTGGTGTCGAGTGCTCAGAGTGTCCCGCAGGACGCCACCGCGCACACCGTGGTGCTGACCGGGGCCACCGGCACGGTGCAGCCGGTCTGGCAGGCGTACGACGCGGCGACCCGCGAGCGGGCCCACCGGCTGCTGGCCGAGCTGGGGCTGAAGGAGCTGGCCGAGCGCCGCTTCGGGGACTGCTCCAGCGGCCAGCGCGCCCGCGTCCTGATCAGCCGGGCCCTGATGGCCGACCCTTCCCTCCTGCTGCTCGACGAGCCGTTCAACGCCCTCGACCTGCCCTCCCGCGAGGACCTGATCGACGCGCTGCACCTGCTGGCGGACCGTCAGCCCGGCCTCACCACCATCACCGTCACCCACCACCTCGAGGAGCTCCCCCCGAACACCACCCACGCGCTGCTGCTCCGCGACGGCCGCGTCCTGGCCTCCGGCCCGGTCGCCACCACCCTGACCGCCGAGCACCTCAGCGCCTGCTTCGGCCGCCCGGTCCAGGTCACCCACGACGAGGGGCGCTGGTACGCCCGTTCGGGTCGCAGCGGCGGCTGACCCGAACGGATGGCTCCTGGTACACGGGTTCCCGCGCCGGGTACACGCGAGGAGGCCCGAACGGAGGCATCCATGTCCGTCCCCCGGCAACCGCACCCTCACCGGTGAGGCGCGCAGCGCGCCGGGCCGCCGCCGAACTGTGGGCGCGCGGCCGTGAGATCGAGCTGCTCCACCGGGCCATGGCCTTCGCCGCGCTCTGCTTCGTCACCCTCGTCCCCCTCCTCATCGTGATCGCCGCCGCCTCCCCCACCCAGGGCAGCGGCATCGCCGACTGGCTGATCGACGGCCTCGGCCTCTCCGGCCGCTCGGCCGATCGGGTGAGCGAGCTGTTCGCCTCGCCCCGCCAGGTGCTCAGCACCACCACCGCCCTCGGCCTGACCGCTCTGGCGGTCTTCGGCATCGGTCTGATGTCGGCGGTCCAGAACGCCTACGAACGCATCTGGGGCCTCCCGGCCGGCGCCTGGCACAACGTCTGGCGCCAGACCGTCGCGCTGGCCGGCCTGATCGGCTACATCCTGGCCGCGGCCTGGAGCGGCGTGCCCTGGCACGACACCGCCGCCCGGGCCGCGCTCCGCTGGTCCACCACCATCGTGGCGGGGGTCCTGCTCTTCTGGTGGCTGCAGCACTTCCTGCTCAACTCCCGGGTCCCCTGGCGCACCCTGTTCCCGGGTGCCCTGTGCACCGTGGTCGCCCTGACCGGTCTACGCGTCTTCTCCCGGCTGGTCTTCGCCCCGCTGGTGGTCGACAGCGCCATCTCCTACGGAGTGGTCGGCACCGTCCTGGTCGTCCAGTCCTGGCTGATCGGCGTCGGCTACACCGTCTACGGCGGCGCCCTGGCCGGCCGGACGCTGCACCACACCCGCCACCCCGACTCCGATGCCGCCCCCGGCCCCGGCTGATCAGCAGGCGCGCGCCGAGGGCCCGAACAGCACCAGCGCCGCGTCGTCCTCACTCGGCGCGCTGGCGTGCAGCTCCACCGCGGCCCGCAGGTCCGACAGGGCGTCAGGAAGGAGCGGTGCGTCCAGCAGGTGGGCGTGGTCGACGAGCGGGAAGAACCGCCCGGCCCGGTCGCGCGCCTCGACGATCCCGTCGGTGTAGAGCAGTACGCGGTCCCCGTCGGCCAACCGCAGGCGGCTCCGGCCGGGGCCCTCGTCGAGCAGGTCCCCCAGGCCGAGCGGCAGGCCGGGCACCGTCGGCTCCACGAAGGCGGTGCGGCCGTCCACCGCCCGTACCAGGGGCGGGAGGTGACCGAAGTTCAGCACGCTCAGCACGCCGTCCTCGGTGTACTCGATGAGCACGAGCGTCACGAAGCGGTCCGAGTCGCGGCCCCGCCGCAGCGCGCGCTCCATCCGCTCGCCGATCCGGTCCAGGCTCTCCACGTACGGGGCGGCCTCCCGGAACGCGCCGAGCACCCTGGTCGCGGTCCCGGCGGCCTCCAGCCCCTTGCCCTGGACGTCCCCGATCACCATCCGCACCCCGCCCGGCACGGCGGCCACCCCGTACAGGTCGCCGCCGATCGGCGTGGTGTGCCCGGCGCAGGTGCAGGAGGCGGCCACCGCCACCGGTCCGACGCTGGCCGGCACCGGTTCGAAGACCACCTGTCGGGCGACCCGCACCACCGGGGCCAGTGCGTCCAGCGCCCTGCGCGCCTCGTCCCGGGCCCGTTCGGTCCGGTACCGCAGGGCCGCCGCGTAGGCGGCCGCGGCCGTGACCCCGACGGTGGTCGAGTAGGCGACCCAGGCCCGGAAGCTGTGCGCGGTGCCCGCGGAAACGGCGACGACCAGACAGACGGACAGCGCCACCGCCCCCGTCCACACGACTCGCCTGACCCGCTCGTTGGCGGCGGCCACGGCGGGCGCGACGGAGTAGGCGGCCAGCAGGGTCAGCTCCTCGCCCACCAGGACGTCGGTGCCGACCACGGCGGTCAGCACGGCGAAGGGGTAGGCGGCCACCAGTCGGCGGTGCACGGTCGTGGTCACTGCTCTCACCTGCCTGTCGGGGGACGCTCCCCCCGGGCACGTGCCGCGAATCCTATCAGAACAGGTAAAGAGCGAGCAAAGGATGAATAAAGCAGATATAACGGCTGAAACGGCGGAAATCGGAGTACCTGCTCATACTGGGCCGCATGGAAGAGAAGACCACCACGTCCGAGCGCCCCTCGACCGTCACCGTGCGCGGCCGGTCCTTCCGACTGCGGACCCTCGGGATCGTCCTCCTCGCGGCCCTGGCGATCTGGTTCATCGGCGTCAACACCGCCTCGGTCCGGATCAGGCTCTGGATCCCGACCGTCACCCTCCCGCTCTGGCTGGTGCTGGCGGCCACCCTGCTCGTCGGCGCCGCGATCGGCTGGATGGCCGCCCGGCGCCGCGCCAAGCGCTGACGCCGGGCCCACCCCCGACCACAGCCACAGCCCCGACCTGAGGCCGCGTCACTTCGCGGGGTGCGCCATGGAGTCGATCGCGATGGCTGCGGCCACGATGGTGGCCTTGTCCACCGCGTCGGAGACGTCGAGGCCGTAGGTGTCCCGCATCCGGAACCACTTCTTCGAGACCTCGGCCACCTTGACGCCGTCCTGCTCGATCGTGTACTCGTGGTCCACGATGTTGCCCTGCACGGAGAGCTCGCCGCCGTCCTCTTGCTTGATCGTCCAACGCTCCCTCAGCGGACTGATCAGGGCCTTCTTCACCAACGCGATCCGCTTCCCGTCCGCGTCCTCGATCTCCATCGAGTCCTTGATCCGCAGCGGCCGGCTCTGCACCTTCGCCACCCGCCGCCCGTCCGGCTCCTCGATCGCGTAGGTGTGGCGCAACCGCAGCGCCTTCCCGTTCACCTTGTAGGCGTGCTCCCCCGCCTCGTCGTCGATCCAGTAGTCGTCCCCGATCGAGAACATCCTCTGCTGCATCCGGTAGCGGGTGACGCCCTCCCCCGCGTCGAACGCGTGGTTGGCCTGGCGCCGGGCCCGACGGTCCTCGAACATCCCACGATCCTCTCCTCGGCGATCCGCTCCCTTCCTACCGCCGCCCCGAACGGCCCGCGCGCCTTGCGGGCATTCGAAGGACCCCTGGAGCGAACGCCGCCCGTGCAGGGGTGGTGACCGCACCGACCTGTCAGGGCCATGCTGAACCTCCGCCCGCGCGAACCCCGGAGGACACCACCATGCGCCGCCTGCTCCCGATCGCCGTCGCCACCGCCGCCGCCACCACCTCCCTCCTCTCCGCGCCCGCCCTCGCGGACACCGCCACCGCCCCGGCCGCGGCCGGGGCCGCAGCCGGCGTCACGCCCGTGATCCTCGTGCACGGCCGCAACGCCGGCCCCGGCGTCTGGGGCGCCGCGACCGCCGCGCTCACCGCCCGCGGCGTCCCCGCCGACCGGATCTTCGCCTGGTCGTACGACACGTCCGCCTCCACCAACGAGGTGCTGGCCGGCCGGCTCGCCACCTACGTCGACCAGGTGCTCCACGAGACCGGCGCGGCCAAGGTCGACCTGGTCGCGCACAGCCTGGGCAGCCTGCCGACCCGTTGGTACGTCAAGTTCGGCGACGGCGGGCGCACCGTGCGGAACTGGGTCTCCCTGGGCGGCCCCAACCACGGCACCGGGCTCGCCTGGTTCTGCGCGCTCTGGGACCAGGGCTGCAAGGACATGACCCCGAACTCCTACGTCCTCGGCCACCTCAACACCGCCCCCGAGACTCCCGACCCGGTCCACTACCACACCTTCTGGTCCTCCTGCGACGAGCAGATCTCACCTCCCTCCAGCACCGAGCTCGCCGGCGCCGTCAACACCCGCACGGCCGCCTGCCTCAAGCACAACGACCTGCTGACCGACCCCACCGTCCTCGCCCAACTCGCCGCCTCGCTCAGCGACTGACCCCGCGTCAGGAGACACCGGCGAAACGACCGGACCGTTCCAAGCCATGACAGCGGAGATGTAGAGATTCTGGCTAAAATTCACACTGGCTAATGACGTCCCGCTCTGCCAGTGTTGCCGCCGCACCGTCGAGCAACCCGACCGACTCGGCGATGGGCAGCCGGCGCGGGCAGGACTCCCCCCGCCCGGAGCGGCCGCTGACGACCCGTCACGCGCCGACCGCGCCGCCCACCGCCCCGGACACCTCATCCAGGGAAGAGCACCATGGAACTCAGGAAGTTCGTGCTGGCAGCAGCACTCGGCACCACTGTGCTGACCACCGTCCCCGCACTGATCGCGCCGCAGGAGGCGGCCGCCAGCTGCTGGAGCCAGTACTACTCCGACTGCGAGCCCGACTACCCGACCGACCCGGGCGGCGGCGGGGACGACGGCGGGGGCGGCGACACCGGTGGCGGTGGCGGTGACGACGGCGGTGACGACGGCGGTGGTGACGACGGCGGCAGCGACACCGGCGGGGACTGGGGCGGCGGCGGGGACACCGGTGGCGGAGACTCCGGCACCGGGAACGACTGGGGTGACGGCGGCGGGGACTGGGGCGGCGACGGGGGCGCCGGCACCACCTGGGACCCGGGCCCCGACTTCACCGACCTCAGCACCGGGAACATCGGTGACTGGTTCTCACCGGAGATCCCGACGGTCGTGATCACGGCGCCCAGGCAGGAGTTCGACCGCTCCCTCTACCAGGGCAGCGGCGGGTCCGACTACGTCCGGACCGACGGCACCGGGGGCACCGGCGGCTCGGGCAGCGGCACGATGCCCGGCGCGTGGATCATCGGCCGGGGCCAGACCTGGTTCGAACGGCAGAACTGCTACACCAACCCGAGCCCGGCCTCGACCAAGATCACCGATAGCATCAGCTACCAGGTGAACTACAAGGTCAGCGCGAACGTCACGGCCAAGGCCTCGGAGCTGCTCAGCGCCAACCTCGGCGCCGAGCTCAACAAGCAGCTCAACCGCACCCACACCCTGGAGATCACGCTCGGCCCGGGCCAGAGCTGGGCGCTCGACGTGCAGTACGAGACCGTGGCCTACCAGATCACCACGACGTGGCTCGGCGGCTACACCGTCGAGTACGTGAACGTCACCAAGCCGACCGGCCACGTGTCGTTCTCCTCCTGCCAGTGAACGACCGTTCCACCACGGCGGCGGTGCGACGGGTCCGCCCCGTCGCACCGCCGCTCGACGCCGTCGCCGTCCCGCCCGCCGAGCGCGCGACCGCCCTCGACGCACTGGCCCGGCTCACCACGGCCGTCGGCACCCACCTGGCCAACCCGGACCTCTTCCACCGCCCCCGCTGGCGACGCCAGATCCACCCCGGGCGCACCGCCGGCATCGCCTCGGAACAGCTGCCGCGTCTCCTCGCCGCCGCTGCCGAGAACCGCACCGCCGTCGGCCTGCTCGCCGTCCACTCCGTCCGCGCCGAACTCCTCGAACACCCCGGCCACCGCCTCTGCTTCACCCCCGAGGCGCTCGCCGAACTCCACCGCATGCTCGTCGCGGGAGACCCCAACATCACCCAGCCCGGCGGGTTCCGCCGGGGGGTCTCCACCGTCACCTGGCGCGACGGCGAGAGGTTCACCATCGCCACCGCCCCCGGCGCAGAGCTCCGGGACCGCATCGCGTACTGGCACCACTGGGGCACCCACACCACCGCCCACCCGCTGGACGCCGCCGCCCTGGCCATGGCGGGCCTGCTGACGATCCATCCGTTCCCGGACGGCAACGGCCGCACGGCCCGCCTGCTCGCCCAGTGCGACCTCGTGAGCGCTCGCCTGCTCCCCGGCCTGCTGCTCGACCTGGAGGCCTGGGCCGAGCGGCACCACGCCGAGCACGACAGCGCCCTGGTCGCCGCCGCCGACGGCGAACTCACCGGCTGGGGCTCGCTGTTCGCGCGCGCCGTCACCGAGACGGCCCTCCACCGGACGGCCACCGTGAACGCCTACGGCGCGGTGCTGGACACGGCCATCGCCCGGGTCGCCGACGACCCCGCCGCCATGGTGGCCCTCACCCACCTGCGCGCCGCTCCCGCCGTCTCGGCGGACTCCCTCCGGGACGTCCTCCCGTACGACCCCCGACCACCCCTCGACCGCCTGCGCACCGCCGGCCTCCTCACCGACCACCCCCGCCTGCCCGGAGCCCTGATCCACCCCCGGCTGCTCGAACTCCTCGACGCGCCGTACGAACCCGATGCCGGAGCCCCCTGACCAGCCCGGCCCGCACCGTGACCGGGGATCACCCTCAGGTCTGAGGACGACGCCCACCGGGTGCGGCTAGCGTGCACCCCATGGACTCCGACGAACACCCGGGGCACGCCTCGTCCTTCGGCCTCGCCGCCGTCGCCTACGCCGAGCACCGCCCCGACTACGCGCCGGCCGCCGTCCGGTGGGCGCTGGAGGCCGCGCCCGGCCGGCGGGTGCTCGATCTCGGTGCGGGGACGGGAAAGCTGACCGGCACGCTGCTGGCGGCGGGCGTCGAGGTGGTGGCCGTGGAGCCCGATCCGGCGATGCTGGCCGAGCTGCGCCGTGGCCTTCCCCAGGCACGCGCGCTGGCCGGCAGCGCCGAGGCGATCCCGCTGCCGGACGGCTCCGTCGACGCCGTGCTGGCGGGGAACGCGATGCACTGGTTCGACCTCGCAGTCGCCGGGCCGGAGATCGCCCGGGTGCTGACACCGGGCGGGGTGCTGGCGGGGCTGTGGAACCTGATGGACGACCAGGTCCCCTGGGTGGCCGGTCTCGCCGGGGTGAGCGGTAGCGCGGTGATCGGCCCGCGCGACACCCCTGCCGCCTGGCGCACCGCGACCACCGGGCTGCACCTCCCGAAGGACGGGAGCGCCGCCCGCTTCGGCGGCCCGGAGCAGCGGACCTTCCCGCACGGTCAACTCCGCACCGCCGACTCCCTGGTGGCCGCACTCGCCACCCGCGCGGGCGTGATCGTCATGCCGGAGCCGGAGCGCGCCGCCACGCTCGCCCGCATCCGCGGGCACCTGGCCGCGACCCCGGAGACCGCCGTGGGCGCGTTCACCCTCCCCTTGCTGACCGGTGTGCTCCGTACGCACCGGCTCCGACCCGCCGTCGACCCCGAGGAGCAATGATGCGATCCACCACCACGACCCCGCGATTCCCCGGCCACCCGGCCCCGGCCCCGACCCCTGCCCCGGCTCTGGCCCTGGCCGACTGGCGCACGATCTTCGGCCCCTGGCTGGGCGGTACGGCCCGCCGTTGAACGAGCGGGTCCTGAAGGCCTTCAGGCGGACCGGCCCGGCCCGACGCGCTCTCGCGCCGGGCCGGGCCGGTCGGTTCCGCCGGTCTGCTGACGGCCCCTCAGGCGACGGTCTCCGGCTCGCCGCGGAGCGGCTCGGCCTCGGCCACCTCGGCGGCGGCCCTGCGGCGGCGCGCGCCGAGTGCCGAGGCGATCGGCTCGGTCCAGCGCGCGGCCAGCGGGCCGATGATCACGAGCAGCAGGACGTACGCGGTGGCCAGTGGTCCGAGCGCGGGCTCGATCCCGGCCGCCACCGCCAACCCCGCGATGACGATGGAGAATTCACCCCGGGCGACCAGTGCGCCCCCGGCCCGCCAGCGGCCCCGCGAGGCGATGCCGGCCCGGCGGGCGGCCCACCAGCCGGTGGCGATCTTCGTCAGTGCGGTGACCACGGCCAGCGCGAGTGCCGGGAGCAGGACCGGCGGGATGCTGGCCGGATCGGTGTTCAGGCCGAAGAAGACGAAGAAGACGGCCGCGAACAGGTCGCGCAGCGGGCTCAGCAGGGTGTGGGCGCCCTCGGCCGCCTCCCCGGAGAGCGCGATGCCGACCAGGAACGCCCCCACCGCCGCCGAGACCTGGAGCTGCTGGGCGACCCCGGCCACCAGCAGGGTGAGGCCGAGCACCACCAGCAGCAGCTTCTCCGGGTCGTCGTGCGAGACGAAGCGCGAGATCAGCCGCCCGTACCGGAGGGCGACGAAGAGCACCGCCCCCGCGGTGGCCAGCGCGATGGCGAGCGTGATGCCGCCCGCGACCAGCCCGGCACCGGCCAACAGGGCGGTGAGGATGGGCAGGTAGACCGCCATCGCCAGGTCCTCCAGCACCAGGATGCTGAGGATGACCGGGGTCTCCCGGTTGCCGAGCCGACCGAGGTCGCCGAGAACCTTGGCGATCACCCCGGAGGAGGAGATCCAGGTGACGCCGGCCAGCACGGTGGCGGCCACCGGGCCCCAGCCGAGCAGCAGTGCCATCACCGCGCCGGGCAGGGCGTTGAACGCGAAGTCCACGATCCCGGCGGGGTACTGGCTCTTGAGGTTGGTGACCAGATCGGTGGCGGTGTACTCCAGGCCGAGCATCAGCAGGAGCAGGATGACGCCGATCTCGGCGCCGGTGGCGACGAACTCCACGCTGCTGCTGAGCGGCAGCAGTCCGCCGTGGCCGAAGGCCAGGCCGCCGAGCAGGTAGAGCGGGATCGGCGAGAGGCCGTACCGGCCGGCTATTCGGCCGAGCAGTCCGAGGGTCAGGATGATCGCGCCGAGCTCGATGAAGATGGTGGCGGTGTGCAAGCGTTCACTCCCGTCCGAGGATCACTGCGGCGGCGTCGACACCCTCGCGGGTGCCGATCACGATGAGGGTGTCGCCTCCGGCGAGGCGGAAGTCCGGCGTCGGGGAGGGCACGGCGCCGGTGCGGCGCAGCACGGCGACGATGGAGACGCCGGTCTCGGTGCGCATCCGGGTGTCGCCGAGCTCGCGCCCGTTCCAGTGCGAGGCGCCGGAGAGCTCGATCCGCTCGGCGACCAGGCCCAGGCCCAGGGTGTGCAGCACGTTGGGGCTGTGGTGAGCGGGTGTCAGGGCGTCGATCAGGGCGGCGGACTCACCCTCCGTCAGGTGGACGGAGAGCGAGCAGGCGTCCGGATCGTCCCGGCGGTAGGTGTTGAGGGTGCGGGTGCCGTCCCGGTGCGCGATCACCGAGAGGTGCTGATGTTCTCGGGTGGTCAGGTCGTACTGCACGCCGATTCCGGGCAGCGGGGTCGATTGCAGTCGGGGCACGGGCACGGGGGCATCCCTCCGGCAGGGCGCTGATGCGCAGGTCAAGGGGTGGTCCCACAGTCTTTCAGGCGAGCGGCCGCCT
Organism: Kitasatospora sp. NPDC004289; assembly: GCF_053602875.1. Taxonomy (NCBI): domain Bacteria; kingdom Bacillati; phylum Actinomycetota; class Actinomycetes; order Kitasatosporales; family Streptomycetaceae; genus Kitasatospora; species Kitasatospora sp. NPDC004289. The sequence continues at coordinate 37,223 of NZ_JBSGEL010000003.1, forward strand.
CCGTAAGGGTCAACGAAAAGTAAAGAGCAGATCAAGGCGTGACGTTCAGCACCTTGACCCTCCGTCACCTCGGCGGCCCGGTGACGTAATTCGCGGGCCTCGTGGGGCGCGGCCCGCATACCCTCCCCGCCATGATCGACTGGAGCCTGACCGAGGCGGCCGACTTCGCCGTTCCCAGCGGCCGCACCATGGACGAGCTGGTGCCCCTGCTCGCGGCCGCGCTGGCCGACCCCGACCCCGCCGTCCGGGACGGCGCGCCGTACGCCGTGCTGTCCACCTGGATCTCCCGGAGCGTCATCCCGGCACCGCTGCGGCGCGCGCTCGGCGCCCGGATGGCCTCCCGCTTCGAGGACCCCCGGGTGCAGGCCCGCACCTTCGCCCCGCTGGTGCTGGACATGCTGGTGGAGGCGGGGGACTTCGCACCCGAGTGGGTGGCGGCCTTCGAGCACTGGTACCCGGCCGAGCACGACCTGCGCGGCCACGACGCCGAGTTGGGCTGGCTGCACGCCGTCGCGCACGGCGCCGACCTGCTCGCCACCTTCGGCCTGCACCCGGAGGTGGCGCCGGAGCGGATGCTCGCCCTGGCGGCCGCCCGGCTGACGGCGCCGACCGCACACGTCTGGGACCAGCTGGAGGACGACCGCCTCGCCCGCGCGGTCGGCCGGGTGCTCACCCGTCCCGATCTGACGGAGTCCCAGACGATCGGCTGGCTGGCCCCGCTGGCCGAGCACTTCGGGTCAGACACCCTCGCCATGCCCGTCCCCGCGGAGTTCTCCAACTGCCTGCGCACCCTGCGCCTGCTCTACGTGCTGGCGGACAGGGGCGTACGCGCCCGGAGCGAGGCACCGGCGCGCACCCTCACGCACCCCAAGGCCGTGAAGGCGGCACTCGCCGACGCGCTGGACCGGATGGTCCGGCGCTGACGCCTCGGCCATCGGAGCCGGTCCGACGGGGCGTCAACTCCCCGTGCGGACCGGCTTTTTCCGTCCAGCGCACGGCTCCCGCCATGCCCGGCAACAAGATGTTAACCACACGGGCACACCTCCTCCGCTTCCCGTGACTTTGACCGGTACATACTCGTGCTTTACTGAGTCTTGACGTAACGTCGAGTCACCACGGCTCCACCGTTGGTGAGCCCGGCGTTCCTCCGCCATGCCCGTTCCAGCCGAAGGAGGACTTACTCTTGGAACCGCTCATCGACCGCGCCCGGGCCTTCCCCCAGCGAGCCGGTGACGCCGGCCGCGAGCTCACCGGCCTCGCCGCCGGCCAGGCTCCGCAGGCGCTCTTCATCACCTGCTCCGACTCCCGGGTGGTCCCCAGCCTGATCACCGGCGCCGACCCCGGCGACCTGTTCGAACTGCGCACCGCGGGCAACATCGTCCCGGCCCACCACCCCGACGCCACCTCCGGCGAGACCGCCACCATCGAGTACGCCGTCGAAGTGCTCGGCGTGCGCGACGTCGTGGTCTGCGGCCACTCGCACTGCGGCGCCGTCGGCGCCGTGGTGCGCGGCGACGACCTCAGCGTGGTCCCGGCCGTGGACGCCTGGCTGCGCACCGCCGACCACCAGATCCTGCGCTCCGGCGACGAGGCCGAGGTCTTCGACCCGACCGTGGCCGGCCCCGTCCAACGCCACGTCCTGGCCCAGCTCGACCGCCTGCGCGCCTACCCGTCCATCACCCGCCGCCTGACGGAGGGCCGGATCAGACTGCACGGCTGGTTCTACGAGATCCACACCGGCCTGGTGCTCTCGCACCGCCCCGAGAGCGGCCTCTTCCTGCCGCTCTAGACCCGCCCCGAAACCCCGCTCCACCGCTCCACCGCTCCACTGTTCCACCGCCCCACCCAGGCCCTCCCGCCCCGTCCGTACACCCTCACGAGGACCCGAGGACCCGATGCCCCGCCATCACGAAACCGCGCCGCCCGTGCGCACCTCCCGACTCGCCTCCCTCCAGGCGGACTTACCCGCCTCCCTGGTCGTCTTCCTGGTCGCGCTGCCGCTCTGCGTCGGCGTGGCCGTGGCCTCCGGCGTCCCCGCCGAACTCGGCCTGGTCACCGGCATCGTGGGCGGTCTGCTGACCGGCCTGCTCCCCGGCAGCAGCCTCCAGGTCTCCGGCCCCGCCGCCGGCCTCACCGTGCTGGTGTACGGCGCGGTGCAGGAGCACGGCCTCGGCACCCTCGGCGTGATCACCGCCGCCGCCGGGCTGCTCCAACTCGCCATGGGCGCCGCCCGCCTCGGCCGCCTCTTCCGGGCCATCTCGGTCTCGGTGGTCCAGGGCATGCTGGCCGGGATCGGCCTGGTCCTGATCGCCGGTCAGCTCTACGCGATGGCCGACCTCAAGGCCCCCGCCGACGGCCTCTCCAAGCTGGCCGGGCTCCCGGGCCTGGCCACCGACGCGCTCTCCTCCCGCGCCTCGCTCACCGCCGCCGCGATCGGCGCGGGCACGGTGGCGGTGCTGGTCCTGTGGCCCAAACTGCCCGGCCCCTTCCGCACCCTCCCCGCCCCGCTCGCCGCCGTCGCCGGAGCCACCGCCGTCACGGCGCTGCTCTCCCTGCCCGTCGCCAAGGTGGACGTCGCCGGGCTGGCCGGGGTGATCAGCCTGCCGGACTCGTCCTCCCTGGCCGCCCTCGGCAGCGTCGCCGCCCTCGGGACGGTGCTGGCCTTCGCGCTGATCGCCTCCGCCGAGAGCCTGTTCAGCGCCGCCGCCGTCGACCGCCTGCACGACGGCCCCCGCACCCAGTACGACAAGGAGCTGCTCGCCCAGGGCGCCGGCAACACCGTCTGCGGCCTGCTCGGCGCCCTCCCGATGACCGCCGTCATCGTCCGCAGCGCCGCCAACGTCCAGGCCGGCGCCCGCACCAAGGCCTCCCGCGTCCTGCACGGCCTCTGGCTGCTGCTCTTCGCCGCCCTGATCCCCGCCGCCCTCACCGTCATCCCGCTGGCCGCCCTGGCCGGTGTCCTGGTGCACGCCGGGGCCAAGCTCATCCCGGTCAAGTCCCTGGTGCCGCTGTGGCGTTCGCACCGGCACGAGGCGCTCATCCTGGTCGTCACCGCCGTCGCGATCGTGGCCACCAACCTCTTCGAGGGCGTCCTGCTCGGCCTGCTGCTCTCCGTCCTCAAGTCCGCCTGGGACACCTCCCACCTCCAGGTCGAGGTCGCGGACCGCGGAGCGGACGGCCCGATACACGTCGCCCTCTCAGGCAACGCCACCTTCCTCCGCCTCCCCCGGCTCCTCGAAGCCCTCGAACGCCTCCCCACCGATCGCCCCGTCCACCTGGACCTCACCGCCCTGCGGCACCTCGACCACGCCTGCCGCACGGCGCTGGAGACCTGGGAGGACCGCCACAACCGCACCGAGGGCGCCACGGCGGTGGTCCGCATCCCGGCGTCCGTCTGACGGCCCCTCAGGTGCCCGGGGCCTCGGCGGCGCCGACCCCGGGCACCTGTGTCACCGTCAGGTCCTGACGGTGTCCCACATCCGCGATCGACTCCCCGGCGCTGACCCGCCGCCCGTACCCTCTGGGCACCGGGTCAGCAGCCCGGACACACCCACCGCACCGGGGAGTTCACCGCACCGTGTACCGCAGAACCGTCTTCCTCCTCGCCACCGCCGCCCTCACCCTCCCCCTCACCGCCTGCGTCCCCGAACCCGCCCCCGCGCCCTCCGCCGCCACCACCACTGCCGCTGCGGCTCCCCCGCCGTCCCCCGCCCCGACCACTGCTCCGACGACCGCCAAGCCCTCACCGGCCGGGCCCCGTAAGGTCACCGAGGCCCCCACCGCCGGCGGCCTCACCCTCGCCACCGGCCCGGGCACCCTGACCGACGTACCGGTCGACCCCGGGGAGATGGTCGACGGCATGCAGTTCGTCCAGGCCGAGTACGACCGCCCCGGCAAGCCGTCCGCCCGCCGGATCCTCGTCCTCGCCGTGGACAACGTCCCCGAGGACCCGAACAAGCGACGCGAGCACCTCTGGCGCGGCCTGATCGACTACGCCCTCGGGACCGGCTCCGCCGGCGACCCCACCACCGCCGAACCGTACGCGCCCGGCCCGCTCGGCGGCTCCCTCGAATGCCTGAGCCTCCCGGCCCGTACCGGCCCCACCGACGTCATCTGCGGCTGGTCCGACACCACCACCGCCGGTGTCGCCCTCCTCCCCGCCACCACCCCGCCGGAGGCCGCCCGCCTGTTCGCCGCCATCCGCACCGCCGTCGAGCACTGACGGAACGGCGTCCGCAGGTCACCCGCGGATCAGGAGCTCCACCGGTCGCAGTACTCGATGTGGATCTCACGGGCGTCGCCGAGGACGCCATCGTTCGAGTGCAGCTCGGTGCAGAAGTGCGGGTGGCCGGGATGGACCGGGGTGAAGCCCGGTCCATCCCGGGCCACCTCGAGGAAAAGCCGCGCGGTCTCGCGGAACACCTTCGCGCTGCCGGTCATGAACAGCGTCTCGGCATGGAGGTGCTGGTGGAACAGGTCGCGGTTCTCCCGGTGGTGACGGGCCGCGTAGTCGATCGCCGCACCGTCGTCGTGCTCCTCCTCGGGCAGGCTCGCGGTCTGCGGCCGACCGGGGCCGAGACGGCCTCGGAGCTCCTTCCAGCGTGAGGGGGCGAACTGGAGCGAGTGGTGCAGGAGGACGAGGTCGAGCCGGCGGCCGACGTCCTCCGGCACCTCCCGGGCCGGCGGGTGGTTGGCCCGCAGGGGGAGGTGGATCAGCGAACGCGGCGAGCGGGCCGCGAGCATCCACAGTCCGGCGATGCTGCGGGCGGCGTCCTGGTCCAGATAGGCGTTCAGGTACCGGTCGTGGTCGACGAGGACCGCACGGGTCAGCGGCAGAGCGGGCCGGATGACCCTGAACTCGTCGGCTCCCGACCGGGCCCGGTGTACGACGATCGGTAGCTTCATCTGCGCTCCGTGGTGCTGCGACGGCTGCCTCGCCCGACGTGGGTCGCCCGGTCGCCGACGGCGGCTCGCTCACCGCGGGGCAGTTCGTGCCGGGACAGGCGACCCCGAGCGTACCCCTGAGCACGCCGCCACCGGGGCCTCCGATCACGTGGCCCGTCCGCGAATCCGCGCCGAGCTTGTACAACGAGGTGCTCTACGAGATCGTCTGACGGTGCAACACTCCGACCAGCACCTGTCGATCCCCGCAACGGCCCCGGCGCCGGGCACCGGCCGCCCGCGGCTGCGGGCAGTCGGCCGGACCCTGACCGTCGCAGCCTCCGTCCTGGCCCTCTGCGTGGGCGGATTCCTCGGCTTCGTGATGGTGGTCGCCGGAGGAATGTCCGACCCCGCTCCCGAGACGCCGCCCGACCAGTACGGGCCGTACTGGCCCGAGGTGCTCGCGGGCCTGGCCCTGATGCTCCTCTCCCTCGGTGCCCTGATCTGGTTCGGCGCCCTGAGCTCCCGCGGCCGCCGACGCCTGGGGCTGATCGGCCTCGTGTCCGTGGCGCTGTTCCACGTCCTCGGGCTGCTGGTCTTCGTGCTCGTTCACCGCACTTAGAAGAGCTCACACAACGCTTGGACTCGCCTGTAGGTGACGATGCAGCAGGCGAGTTTGAGGAATGCCTCGTGGATGTCGTCGCGAATGTCCCAACGGATGCGTAGGCGTCGGAAGCCGTGAATCCAGGCGTTGGTGCGCTCGACGACCCAGCGGACCGTGCCCAGGCCGGAGCCGCGCGGGACCCCGCGGCGGGCGCTGACCGGTGGCAGCTACCTGGAGCGCGTCGGCCGGTCGGCACCGTGCCGGTGGTCAGCCTCGCGTCGCCACCACTCTGCCGGTAACGGCGTCCACGAACTCGACAGTTCCGGTGGCCTGTGTGTCCCCGGGCTTGACGATGTTGACCGCCCAGCACGGCCGCCACTGGCCATCGATCTTCTTGGCCAGGAGGAACGTGGTGTCAGCGCGGGAGCCGGGATGGGCTGATACAGCCTGACGCTTGGCGGTGTCGGCGTTGACGGTGGAGTGTGGCAGTTGGGGGTCGGCGTCCCAGCGTGCGGATGACGCCATGACCCTGCCGGAGGTGGAGACGGTGATGTCCAGGCGCATCGGCATCAGGACGTTGTCCGCGTTGTACCGGCGGTAGGTGAGCATGTAGGCGCCACCCCCGCTGTCGGTTGAGGTCAGGGTGGAGGTCGCTGCCTGGGTGAGCTCGGGGAACCAGGTGGCCGCGAAGTCCGTGCCGACCTTGAGGACCTGGTCCTTGGTGAGCGGACCGGGGTCGATCTGGCTGTCGGCCGAAGCGCTGATGAGCAGACGCCCGGTGGGCCAGTCGATGCGGAACTGTCCGCGGTCGGTAGTGGCCTCCAGGACCTGCTGCGGGGGATCCTCGGGGATGGCGGTCAGACGGGTGTTCTGCAGCAGGGTACCGGGGCCGAAGAGCCGATCGGCGACGCGCTGGGGGACTTCGATCTCGTCGGACGAAGAGGTCGCGCCGAAGCCGACCGCGTCGCGGTGAAGCGGTACCCACAGCCAGACCACGGTCGTGACCGCGGCCAGGCCGACGCCGGCGACCGTGAGACCGTGAAGGACGTCTCGGCGCCCGAACCCTGCCTTGTGGGAGCGGAGCCACAACCAGACGACCGCAGCGACAGTGCCGACGAGCGCGCCGAGCGCGTTGTCGATGAAGTCCGCGCCGTCACAGGAGCGGCCGGTGCCCAGCAGAGTCTGGCAGAGCTCGGTGACAGCGGAGAGAACCGTGCACGCCGCGAGCACGGTCAGCGGCCGGCGCAGCACCACTGCGGCGAAGAAGGCGAGAGGCACGAACAGGGCGATGTTCATCAGCCCCTGCTGGGTGGTGGCGGTACCCCACACCCCGCTCCCGATCGCACAGGTCCGCCCCGACGACCCGGTGGTGGTCGGTGTCAGGGTCGCCGCGACCACGCCGGCCAGCGACAACCCCCACAGAACTGCGGCTGCCTGCGGCCACTGTCTGGCCCGGGCCTGCCGCAGAGCCACCGTCCCGAAGATGAGGCCGAGGACGGCGAAGACGGGGACGAGCGCGGGAGCTGAGGAGAAAATCGCTTCGATCATCGGTCTTCCGGGACGCGGTCGGGTAGTGCCCCGGGGTGGCTGCGAGCCGAGCTCGCACCCACCCCGGGGCAAGGTCAGCGTGTCAGGATCAGCAGGGGTGGTCCGGCGGGGTCTGGAAGGTCTGCTGCCCGGAGACCCACATCTTGCCGATCGCGCTGCAGTTCGCCGGCAGCGGGGCGAAACCCCAGTTGAAGCTCTTGGTCTCACCGGCGTTCTGGGTGAACGCGCCCTGGTCCCAGTGGGTGTTGCCACCCTCCTCGTACGCGAAGCGGGCGATGATCTGGCCGCCCGACTTCTTCTGGTACTGGATGGCCGTGAGCGCCGAGTAGTAGGACTGGCCGTGCTTCGCACCGTTCTCGGACCAGAAGTAGAGGGTGCCGCTGCTCAGCGAGGTGCTGACCAGGGGCTGGACGCCGCCCGTGGTGGTGGAGGTGGCGGTGCCGTCGTTGATCTGGGCAGCCGCGCCACCCGTCGAGGGCAGGTTCAGCTGGTGGTTGCCCTTCTGAGCCGGGGCGGCCTGGGCGTCGACGGCGGTCGCGACCGGAGCAGCCGCCAGCACAGCGGCGATACCGAGCCGTACCATCGTCGTACGCACCCCGCCCATCGGGGCAGCGGTCTTCGTCATGATGTCCTCCCAAAGCGCATCAAGATGGCGAGGAGGGGGGCTCCGCGTTGCAGCGCGGACCCCCCAGCCCACAGATTGCGGCCTGACAGCTTGCGCGGCCCGGCACGCCTTGAGCCTTCCGTATGCACTCCACCCGAGCAAGCGAAATCAGTTGGCCCCCCTCGTCCCGCTTCTGCCGGGAATCCCCTACTTGGCCATCACCTAAAGTAACTGCTCACCTGCCCTTGGCATCGGGTTTCCAGCACGTTCCGGATGCAGCTACTTCAGAGCGTCACATAACAGTGACGTAACGAATGGATGCCTGATGTTGTCATGCTCCGGTCGCCAGTGGTGCGGGTCGGGCCGGGCGGACGGGTGCACAGGTCGGCGTGGACGGTCTTGCCAAAGGGCTCGACCGTGGCGCTCCACTGGCTGCCGGAGAGGTGGTCGACCAGGGCACGACCTCGCCCGATGGCAGGGAGAGGCGGCGAACGCGGTAGGCGCCGCAACCGCCTACACGGAGCTGGTGAGAGGAGCTAACACAATGCTTGGACTCGCCTGTAGGTCATGATGCAGCAGGCGAGTTTGAGGAATGCCTCGTGGATGTCGTCGCGAATGTCCCAACGGATGCGTAGGCGTCGGAAGCCATGGATCCAGGCGTTGATGCACTCGACGACCCAGCGGACCGTGCCCAGGCCGGAGCCCTGCGGGATCCCACGGCGGGCAATGACCGGTTTGATGCCGTGCTTCCACAGCAGTCGGCGGTACTTTTCGTAGTCGTAGCCCCGGTCGGCGAACAGTTGCCGGGGACGGCCGGTGGCGCCCCGGATGTGGGGGATGGCGTCGAGCAGGGGCAGCAGTTGGGTGACGTCGTGCCTGTTGCCGCCGGTCAGGGTGATGGCGAGCGGGGTGCCACCGGCGTCGGTGAGGGCGTGGTGCTTCGAGCCGGGCCGGGCACGGTCGACCGAAGCTCAGCCCAGTTTTGGGCCGCCCCGACGGGCCTGTGAAGAACAAGCAGCCCGCTGCCCGCTACGAAGCAGGCAAAGTCCTCGCCACCGGCGAGGTGTACGCCCGGTCCGCCCACCACAAGCGAGGGACGAAGCCAAGGCGGATTTCCGAGGCACCCGTGTGACAAGATCCTGGGATGGCCTTGGAGAACTGGGAGCATGACGGCGAGCACTTCTGCCTACAGTCGACCCACGTAGCAGATGGGACGAGGTACTTCGAGCTCAGTGAAGCTCGTCCGACTCCGGCCCAATGGACGACCACACCCACCGAAGCCGTCCGCATCCCCGGCCCAGCCCTTGTCACCGTCACCACCCACCAGAAGGACGAGGAGATTCCGCCCCTCGTCCACTTCGACACGGACCACCAGCTCCCACTTGCAGTCCTGAGCCGCTTCGTAGCACGCGTCACCGAGCTGTTGAAGGATGAAAGTGTCGAGCCCCGAACCTCCAGCTGACCCAGCCCACCAGCGGCTCAGAGTTGAACGACAAGCTGAGCTGGTGGACGATCGCATCGGTCTCCAGGCACCGCACCGCCGTATGACCGACCCCGACGAGGCGATCGCGGAACTCGAGCGTGCCGTGCCCGGCTTCAGCGCACTTCGCCTCACGGTGCCTCAGACCTTCGACTGGCCAGCACTCGAAGGCGAACTCGGAGCTTCACTCCCCGCCGACTACAAGCGGCTCTGCGAGCTCTACCCCACCTTCGTGCTCGGCGACTTCCTGTCCGTCCACTACCCCGCGGCCGGTCGCGAGCAGGACTGGCCGCAGGCGCTCCAGGAGGACTTGCAGATCGTCATGGAGTGGTGCGAGGACGACGACCCCGTCATCCCACTGACCCCGTACCCCGCCCCGGGCGGCCTGCTCCCCTGGGGCAGCTCGAACCAGGGCGACTTCTTCCTGTGGAGCACCAACGCGGCAGGCCCGCACGAGTGGACGGTCACGGTCGCCTCACGCAACGGTGACTGGTGGCACTACACCGGCGGGCTGGTGCAGTTCCTCGCCGACCTGATCAGCGGCGCGCTGGAGCCGTGGGGACTGCCCGTGATCCGACCCGAGTACCGCAGATGGTGAGCGGCAGTTCCCCCGTCCAGCGCGCAGCGGTCCGTGAGCTCGCGGGCCCCACGGGGCCGTGGCGGAGCGGAGGCCGCCTGGTGGGCCTAACGGGGGCTCAGGCCGTCCGGGCCGGGAGGCGGTCGGCGGTGCGGACGCGGTGGAGGTGGATCAGGAGGTCGTAGGCGCAGCCGAGGGCGAGGGTCGGGGCCGGGTCGGGGTGGTACTCGGAGCCGGCGTCGTAGGTGGGGCGGGAGGTGTCGAGCCAGCGGCGGGCCGGGGTGGGGAGGGGGCGGAGGTCGAGGTAGTAGTCGCGGTGGCGGAGCAGGTCGAGGAGGTGTTCGTTGCTGCCGGGGGCGGCGGCGGGGACGGTGACGGTCTTCCAGTCGTGGCTGCCGAGGGAGGAGTCCTTGGTGAGGAAGGAGCCGCCGGCGAAGGTGAAGCCGATCGCGCAGTAGTCGCGGCCGAGGGTGTCGCGGAGGAAGGCGCCCTGGGTCTTCGGGTACATGGCGGGGTCGGTGGCCAGGTAGCCGACGTGGCCGTTGTGTGCGGAGACGAGGACCCGGCCGCCGACCGTCCGCTGCCACCAGGCGGTGTTCTCCGCCATGGTGCGGTCGCGGAGCAGTTCGGCGGCGGTGACGGCGGCCGGGTCGGTGACGTCCAGGGAGAGGAACTCGAAGGTCCGGGCGATCACCCGGGCGTGCTGCTCGGCCCAGGCGCCGGCCTCGCCGCCGCCGGAGCGGGCGACGAGGGCCAGCGCCTCCGCGGCCCGGGCCGCGTCCGCCCGCCGTTCGGCGACCGGCCGCCCGAGGTAGGAGAAGGCGTCGTCCAGCGGGCGCAGCACGGCGTACAGCGCCTCCACCCTCGCGGCCGCCGACGGCGCGGTACCCCGCAGGTGGTCGAGCACCCGCCGGAAGACGTCGTCGCCCAGGCGGGGAGCGCCGATGTCGTCGCCCACGAAGCGCAGCGGCCGCCCGGGCCGCCGGAGGTTGTACGCCCGCATCCAGCCGATCAGGCTCGCGAACTCGGCCCGCTCCCACGGCGATCCGCCGAACTCCTCGTGGACCAGCCGCACCGCGTCGTCGTCGCGGCCGCCGCCCGTCTCGCCCCGTACGTAGGAGTCGATCCGCAGGCCGGCGGTCCAACTCATCTCCAGCGCGAAGGTGGTGAAGCCCTTCTCCTCCACCAGGTACCGGAACACCCGCTCCTTCATCGCGAAGAACTCGTGCGACCCGTGCGCCGCCTCGCCGAGCCCGACCACCTTGGCGCCGCCGATCATCGCCCCGAGCGCCCGCAGGTCTCCCGTCCGTCCGCCCGGCTCGGTCGTGGTCAGCGGCTGGGCCCCGCGTTCCAGTGCCCGGACCAACCACCCCTCCTCCACGCCCGCCGGCGCCGATGCCGCCGCCGAGGCCCGGGTCCCCACCGCCAGCGCGGCCGCCCCCGCACCGGCCGCCACCAGCAACTGCCTCCGCCCGAACCGCATCCCACGCTCCGTCATGCCGCACACCCTCCAGCCATCGGCCCCGCCCCTCGGGACCACTGGAACGATCTTGTCCCGGGGCCGCGTGCCACCGCCCTCCCGCTGTCCGCCCTCTTCCGCGCGGGGTCACCCCCACCGCCGTCTGCCCTTCCGGACATCACCCTTGCCCGCGGTTTGTTCGAGCGCGCCCCACGGGTAGTCAGGGGCCGACCCAGAGGAGGGAGTTCCCGTGCAACCGACCGCCCCCGCGCAGACCCCCAGACACCCGCACCCACCCGGCCTGGACACCCTGCGCCGCACTCCGCACCGCGGCCTCGCCGCGATCCCCGACCCGGCCCACCGGGCGATGATCGCGAGCGTGCTGGACTCCGGGGCGATCGAGCGGGAGATCGCGCGCACCGACGCGTACGCCTTCGACCCGCCCTCGGACCTCGCCCAGGCGGCCGCCGACGCCCGGACGCTGACCGCCGAGCTGGCGGCCTTCGGCGTCGCGCTGCCCGCCGCCACCGTCCACCACATCACCCTGATGCACGCCCTGATGGTGCCCCTGGCCGACGACGCGCTGGCCCTCGCGGTGGACCGCGTCTGGGTGTTCACCACCAACACCGACGACGTCTGCTGCCGCGAGCCCGCCGGGGCGGCGGCCCTGCTGCGGGCCGGCCTGCTGCCAGGGGAGCCCGTCACCACCCCCGAGACCCGCTACGTCCGCCACATGTTCGAGCAGCTGGCGCCGCACTGCGAACCGACCGTCCTGGCCGTCCTCAAGAGCTTCTTCCACAACGCGCTCACCGGCCTCCTGATGGAGGCCGAGTTCCAGCCGGACGCCACCGACGGACTGGACAGCGACTTCGTCCGTGCCTACAACGGCTTCTCCCAATTCTGGTTCGCCATGCTGCAGTTCACCGACCCCTGCCTGAGCGCCGACCACCAACGCGCCTTCTGGGCCGCCGCCCTGAGCTCCGGCGTGGACTTCCTCAACGACGTCAACGACGTGCTCTCCTGCTATAAGGAGGCGGTGGACACGCCGGACTTCCTGGCCGGCCGCCTCCACCGCCAGGCGCTGCGCGAGGGGGTCCCCTACGTCACCGTCCACCGCCGCACCTCCGAGAGCGGCGAGGCCGCCCGCCGGCGCATCCTCGCCCTCGCCAGCGATGCCCAACGACCGCACCTGGACAGGTACCTGACCGGCTTCGCGTACTGGCACCTGCACTCCCCGCGCTACCGCTGGCAGGACCTCTTCCCAGGCCTCGCCCCGATCGGCGGCGCGTGAGCCGAACACCGCCCGGCCGCTCGCGCGCCACGCCGACAACCGCAATGTCCGTTTGGGGCGATACAGGTCACGTGTAATGGTTTCTGCCCGTTCATGATCCCCACTGCCATGATCAGCGGCGGACAGAACCCCCCATACACGGAGGAACCAGTGCAGCGCCCACGTGCCCGCACCCGCATCCTGGTCGCCATGGCCGTCGCCGCCATTGCCACCGTCGCCGCCGGGCCGGCCCCGCAGTCGAACCAGGCCCGGCCCCGCGGCGCGGGCACCCAGCGCCCGATCGGCCCGGACCCCGCGGTCACCCTGCTGGCGCACGGCAACCTGACGATGGCCTCCAACTCGGTGCTCGCCTGCGACGACAGCCAGGGCGACGACTGCAACGACAACAGCTACAACAACGGCCGGACCAAGTGGGTGAAGTCCGACCCGGCCGCCCCCGGGAACACCGCCTCCGCCGCGACCCTGACGGTCCCTCCGGGCTCCAAGGTGCTCTCGGCCCGGCTGTACTGGCAGCTCAACCCGGACGGCACCAGCGTCACCTCCACCTCCGGCGACGCGAGCAAGGCGAACCAGGTGGAGCTCAAGGTGCCGGGGGCGGCCGGCTACCAGCGGCTGACCGCCGACACCTACGACTGGTTCGACCAGCAGACCGGCGGCAACCCGCCGAAGCCGATCACCGCCCACGCCGGGGTCAAGGACGTCACCGACCTGGTGAGCGCGGCCGGTCCGGGTTCCTACACGGTGGCCGACATCCAGGCCTGCCAGGGCCGCTCCTCCACCGCCGACTACGGCGGCCAGAACGTCGGCTGCTGGGGCGGCTGGTCCCTGGTGGTGGCGTACGAGAACGCGGCCGAGCCGCTGCGCTACCTCCAGGTCTGGGACGGCTACCAGCTGGTGCGCCCACCCAACTCGGCCGCCACGCTGACCCTTTCGGGCATCCGGACCTCCGCCGCCAAGGCCCCGGCCGCCACCATGGGCGTGACGGTCGGCGACGGCGACACCCCGATCGCGGGCGACTCACTGGAAGTCGGCGCCGACCCCTCCTCGCTCACCGAGCTGATGATGCCCACCCCGAGCGGCCAGGTGGTGGACGACAACGCCTTCACCGGCCGGATCGACCGGGTGGCCGCCGACGGCACCGGCACCAACCTCACCGACCGGACCCCGAACCCGGTGAACAACCTGGGCTACGACGCCCGGATCATCGACATCACCGGCAAGCTGCCGGCCGGCAGCACCCAGGCGGTGCTGCGGATCAACGGTGACGGCGACGCCCTCCACCCGCAGGCGGTCTGGCTTGCCCTGGAGGCGGTCGAGCCGGACCTGCGGATCACCAAGGCCAACGACCCGGCGGGCACCACCGACGACAACCCGCCCGGGCTGGTCCAGGCCGGCGGCCAGGTGACCTACTCCTTCACCGTGGCCAACCAGCACCGCGACGGCACCAGCGCGGACCTGGACACCGCCACCGGCATCGAGCTGACCGACGAGCTCCCGGCCGGGGCGAGCTTCGTCGCCGGGTCCAACCCGGACTGCGCGGCCGGCGGCCGGACCGTCACCTGCCAGGTCCCCGACCTGGCGCCGGGCGCCACCACCACGATCTCCTTCAAGGCAACCGTCGACCCGGCGACCGCCGCCGGGACCAAGCTGGACAACACCAGCTCGGTCTCCTTCACCGGCGCCCAGACCGGCCGCACCCAGCAGCGCGACAGCAACACGGTGCGCAACACCGTGACCGCCGCCCCGCAGTACGCCGTCACCAAGACCGCCGACAAGGCCGACGCCGAGCCGGGCGACAAGGTGACCTACACCGTGACGGTGGAGAACACCGGCACGGTGGCGATCGACAGGCTCACCCTCACCGACGACCTGACCGAGGTGCTGGACGACGCCGAGTACGACGGCGACGCCACCGCCTCCACCGGCCAGGTGTCCTACCGGGCCCCGGTGCTGAGCTGGACCGGCGACCTCGCCCCGGCGGCGAGGACCACCATCGCCTACGGCGTGACCGTCCGTCAGCCCGCGGCCGGTGACGGCTCCCTGGTCAACACGGCGGTGGCCGACCGGGCCGGCGGCAACTGCCCGCGCGGCTCCACCGACCCGGCCTGCACGGCCACGGTCGTGGTGGACCACCCCTCGCCCAGCCCCTCCCCGAGCGCCGGCCCGGACCCGAGCGGCAGCCCGACCGCGGACCCGTCGCACTCGCCCGACCCCTCCCCCAGCCCGGCCCCGGACCAGGGCGGGCTGCTCCCGCACACCGGCGCCGGCGTCACGCTCGCCACGCTGACGGCCGCCGCCACCCTGATCTCCGGGTTCGTCCTGTTCCGCCTCTCCCGCCGCGGCCGCCGCAGCCGCCGCAGCTGACCCGATGCGCAAGAATGTGACGCCGAGAGCGCATAACTGAAACAATCCAACGCAAGAATCTTGTGGACTCCCCTGTGGAGGCCCTACTGTCACGTGCCAATCCCCCTCCAGAGGCAGGCACCTGATGGCACGGAACCTCCGCAGGGCGGTCACACCGCTCTCCGCGACGCTGCTCCTGTTCAGCCCGCTGCTCGGCGGCACCGCCGACGCCGCCCCGGCGACCGCCCCGTCCCCCGTGCTCACCCGCGCCGGGCTGGCCCCCGCACTCACCGAGGCGCGCGGCGCCCGGGTCCCCTTCGCCGAGCAGGAGGCCGAGTCGGCCGTCACCACCGGCACCCGGATCGGGCCCGACCGCACCGCCTACACGCTGCCCTCCGAGGCCAGCGGCCGGCAGGCGGTGAAGCTGACCCCGGGTCAGTACGTGGAGTTCACCCTCCCCGCGGCGGCCGACGCGATCACCGTCCGCTACAGCATCCCGGACGCGCCCCGGGGCGGCGGCATCACCAGCCCGCTGGACGTCACCGTCAACGGCAAGGACCGCCGCACCATGACGCTGACCTCCGAGTACTCCTGGCTCTACAACCAGTACCCGTTCTCCAACGACCCGCAGGCCGAACTCCTGCACCCCGACTGGTGGATCACCGAGTGCGGCTGCGTCCCGGCCGCGACCACCCCGGCTCCGGTGGTCGACAAGCCGTTCCGACCCAGCCACTTCTACGACGAGCAGCGACTGCTGCTCGGCAAGCGGTACAAGGCCGGCGACGTGGTCCGCCTGACCGTCCCCCGCACCGCGAACGCGGCCGAGTGGACCGTCGTCGACCTGCTGGACTCCCAACTGGTCGGCGCCCCGCACGTCGAGCCCTTCGCCGCCAACGTGCTGGCCTTCGGCGCCGACCCGACCGGCCGCCGCGACTCGGCGCCCGCGATCGAGCGCGCCATCGCCTTCGCCCAGCGCAGCCGCCTCAAGGTCTACCTGCCGCCGGGCACCTACCAGGTCAACCGGCACATCACCGTGGACGACGTCACCGTCGTCGGCGCCGGCAGCTGGTACACCGTGCTGAAGGGGCGTCAGACCACCCTCCCGCAGCCCGCCCCGGACGGCTCGGTGCACACCGGCGTCGGCCTGTACGGCAAGAGCGCCGCCGAGGGCGGCAGCCGCAACGTGCACCTGTCCGGCTTCGCGATCGAGGGCGACGTCCGCGAGCGGATCGACACCGACCAGGTCAACGCGATCGGCGGCGCGCTCAGCGACTCCACCGTCTCCGGCCTCTACCTGCACCACACCAAGGTCGGACTCTGGCTGGACGGCCCGATGGCCCGGCTGAAGGTGACCGGGAACGTCATCGCCGACCAGATCGCCGACGGCCTCAACTTCCACACCGCCGTGACGGACTCCGTGGTCGCCGACAACTTCGTCCGCAACACCGGCGACGACGGCCTGGCGATGTGGTCGGAGAAGACCGCGAACGCGCGCAACGTCTTCGACCACAACACGGTGCAGTCCCCCGTCCTCGCCAACGGCATCGCGATCTACGGCGGCACCGACACCACCCTCTCGAACAACCTGGTCGCCGACCCGGTCCGCGAGGGCAGCGCCATCCACGCGGGCTCGCGGTTCGGCGCCGAGCCCTTCGCCGGGCAGCTGCTGATCACCGACAACACCACGGTGCGCGGCGGCACGTACGAGCTGAACTGGAAGATCGGGCTGGGCGCGATCTGGTTCTACGCCCTGGACCGCTCGATCTCCGCCGACGTCCGGGTCACCGGTGACCACCTGCTGGACTCCACCTACAACGCCCTGATGCTGGTCTCCGACTGGCCGGTCAAGGACCAGGTCTCCATCGACGGCCTGAAGTTCAAGGACCTGCGGATCGACGGCACCGGCACCTCCGTGCTCAGCGCCCGGGCCGCCGGCTCGGCCACCTTCGAGAACGTGGACGCCCGCAACGTCGGCGCGGTCGGCGTCAACAACTGCGGCACCTTCCACTTCACCCCGGCCGGCTCCGAGTTCGCCCTCACCGACCTCGGCGGCAACGACGGCGGCGGCACCACCGGCCCCTGGCTCGCCCCCTGGGAGCTGCCGAACACGATCACCTGCGACGACCGCCCGCCGGTGGTCACCCCGCCGGCTCCGTCCCCCTGGGGCTGAGCCCGCACCCAGCGCCGCGCCCGGGACCCCCACCCCGGGCGCGGCGCCTCGCCCGTTCCGGGCCCGGTCGGTTAGGTTCGGACACCATGAGCACCACCATCTGGACCACCCGCGCCGAGACCCCCTCCGACGTCCCCGCCGTCCGCGCGATCAACCTGGCCGCCTTCGACACCCCGGGCGAGGCCGACCTGGTCGACGCCCTGCGCGCCGACCCCACCGCCTGGATCGACGGCCTCTCCCTGGTCGCCGTCGACGAGGAGGACCGCCCGGTCGGGCACGCCCTGCTGACCCGCTGTCACATCGACGGGACCCCGGCCCTCGCCCTGGCCCCCTGCGCGGTGCTCCCCTCCCACCAGCGCACCGGCGCCGGAGCCGCCGCGATCCGCGCCGCCCTCCGCGCGGCCGCCGCCCTGGGCGAGCGCCACGTCGTGGTCCTCGGCCACCCCACCTACTACCCGCGCTTCGGCTTCGAGCGCGCCTCCCAGCACGGCATCAAGCTCTCCATCGAGGTCCCCGACGAGGCCCTGATGGCCCTCGCCCTCACCCCCGGCGACCCGCTGCCCTCCGGTCTGGTCCGCTACCCGGCGGCCTTCGGCATCTGAGGCACCGGACAGAGCCCGGCGGGGGTCGGCGGCTCGCGGCGCGGGCGCGCGGCGAGCCGACGGCCCCCGGTGGTGCTCAGCGCATCAACCGCTCGGCATCCGAGAGCAGTTCGACCACCCGCAGGCCGAAGGCCGCGTCGCACGGGTGCGCGGTGCCGTCCGCCGCCGAGCGCAGCAGCGCCGAGACCGAGCGGGCGTACGCCTCCTGCGGGCTCTCGTGGCGCTCGGGCATCAGGAAGCGGCCGGCCTCACCGCGCAGCTCCAGGACCACGCCCTCCACCGCACCCGCGACCGGCATGGTCAGGCTGAGCGTCAGGTTGCTCAGGGCACCGGCGGCGTGACGGATCACCAGGTGGACGGTGTCCAGGGGGCCGGTGGACGCCGAGATCACCTCCCCGTCGCCGAGGACCGGGAGGAGCACCGAGAGGGCGTGCGGGCCGACGTCCCAGAGGGCGCCCTTCTCCCGCCGCCAGGGCGAGTCCGCGTACGGGCTGCCGCTGCCGGGGGCGAAGACCGAGCCGAACCACTCCGCGCGGGCGGTGAACCAGCCGTCGCGGGCGCCCTGCTCGGTGAGCCAGTCGGCGATGTCGGGGTGGTACCGCAGGGTGAAGAAGACCACGGAGGCGACCTTGGCGCGCTCGGCGGCCCCGACCACCGCCCGCGCCTGGTCCACCGTCAGGGCGACGGGCTTGTCGAGCAGCAGGTGCTTGCCGGCCTCGGCGGCCCGCACCGCGTACTCGGCCTGGACGGCCGGCGGCAGCGCGATGGAGACCGCGTCCACCGAGGCGAGCAGCTCGTCCACGTCCTCGAAGACCGGCACGCCGTACGGCTGCGCCAGCTCGGCCGCCGCCGCGGGGCGCCGACCCCAGACACCGGCGAACTCCACCTCGGGGTGCCCGGCCAGGGCCGGGGCGTGCACCCGCTGCGCCCAGGGGCCGGTGCCCAGCAGTCCTATCCGCACGGCGGTCACCGCTCGACCCGGATCAGGGTGAAGCCGTCGTAGCCCTTGACGCCGACGGTCTGCACGGAGGTGGCGGTGACCCGGGGTTCGGCGGCCAGCTGCTCGTGCAGGCGGCGGGTGCCGAGCACGGCCGGGTCGGTGGAGTCCGCGTCGACGACCGCGCCGCCGCGCACCACGTTGTCGACCACGATCAGGGTGCCGGGGCGGGAGTGGTCGACGGCCCAGGCGACGTAGTCGGGGTTGCTCACCTTGTCGGCGTCGATGAAGAAGAAGTCGAAGGGCTCGACGCCCTCCGCCGCCAGCTCGGCCAGGGTGTCGGCGGCCCGGCCGAGCCGGACCTCCACCCGCTTCGCCAGCCCGGCCCGTTCGAGGTTGCCCCGGGCCACCTCGGCGTGCGCGGGGTCGAGCTCCAGGGTGAGCATCCGCCCGTCCTCGGGCAGCGCCCGGCCCAGCCAGATGGCGCTGTAGCCGCCCAGGGTGCCGACCTCCAGGATCCGCTTCGCCCCGATCGAGCGGGCGAACAGCTGCAGCATCCGCCCCTGGTTGGGCGCCACCGCGATCTGCGGCAGCCCGGCCGCGTCGGCGGCCGCCTGGGCCGCCGTCAGCTCCGGGTCGTCACCGATCAGCGTCTCGCTGAAGTACTCGTCCACCCTGGTCCACTGGTCCTGGCCCACCGGGTCCTCCTAGGTCGTCGACTGATCGTCAGCCTAGTACCGCCGGGAACGCCGACCGCCGGGCCCGACGAACGGGACCCGGCGGTCGGGGAGGGGCTGACGGTCAGTCGGCGCTGGCCACCGGCTCCGGGGCGGGCGTTCCGCCGCTGGTCTCGGGGTGGGCGGCGCGGTGCTTGGCGGCGCGGCGCTTGAGGACCAGTGCCGAGCCGGCCCCGAACAGGGCGGCCACGATCAGGCCGACCCAGGAGAAGGACTTCAGCCAGTGCTCCGCGACCTTGCCGACCGTGTAGATCAGCCAGGTGGTGCCGCCGGCCCAGACGATGCCGCCGAGCACGTTGGCGATCAGGAACCTCCAGTACGGCATCTTCAGGGCGCCGGCCAGCGGGCCGGCGAAGATCCGCAGCAGGGCGATGAAGCGGCCGAAGAAGACCGCCCACATGCCCCACTTCTGGAACGAGCGCTCGGCGGTGGCCAGGTGGTCGGGCCCGAAGTGCTTGGGGAACTTCCTCCCGACCTTCTCGAACAGCGGCTTGCCGCCCTTGCGCCCGATCGAGTACCCGATCGAGTCGCCGACGATCGCGCCGACGATCGCGCAGATCGCCACGCCCCAGGGGTTGACCACACCACTGGCGGCCAGCACCGAGGCGGTCACCAGGGCGATCTCGCCGGGCAGCGGGATGCCCAGGCTCTCCAACAGGATGATCACTCCGACCAGGGCGTAGACCGCGTTGGGCGGCACGCTCTCCAGCCATACGTCAAGGTGCAAGGTCGGTATCCCTCCGTGGGCGGGCAGCACCCGGTGGGCGGTGCCGAAGAAAGTCGTGGGCAGCCTAACCCGGCCCGTCCCCCGGGTACTCCCACGTACGGGAGCCCCCGGCGGTTCCCGCCCTCGCCGACCCTCCGCCCGGACGGGCCGTCAGCCCCGGCCGAGCAGCTCCGGCAGGCCGACCGAGCCGACGATCCGGGCCCGCCGGTCCGGCAGGTCCAGCGCCAGCACCCGGAACAGCCAGGCGTGCCGGGCGGCCAGCGGCACCGTCCGCGGATCGCGCAGCAGCTCACGGCCGCCGACCGACCAGGGCATCGGCGGCACCCGGTACCCGGCCCGCCGGGAGACGCCCCGCAGGGTGGCCCGGCTGAACCAGTGCGGGATCGAGTCGAAGACCAGCGTCCCGCCCGGGAAGCGCTCGGCGCAGCGGTCGAAGAGCTCGCCCACCTCGCCGGGCCGCAGGTACATCAGCAGGCCCTGGGCGACGACCATCACCCCGTGTTCGGGGTCCACCTCGTCCAGCCAGGCCGGGTCGGTGGCCGAGCAGGGCAGCAGCCGCTGGCGGGGCCCGGGCGGGAGCAGCCGGGCGCGCAGCTCGACCGCCTCCGGCAGGTCGACCGAGAGCCAGCGGGCCCGGCCGTTGTCGACCCGCCAGTACTGGGTCTCCAGGCCGTCGCCGAGGCAGACCACGGTGCCGCGCGGACTGCGCCGCAGGAAGTCGGCGACCTCGCCGTCGACCAGCTCGACCCGGCGCCGCTGCATCCGGCTGCCCAGGCCCTGGCCGCTGCCGAAGCGCTCGGCGAAGGGGAAGTCCAGCCGCTCGGTGAGTTCCACGGCCTTGGGGTCGTGGAAGGCGGTGCCGGGCTGACGGGCCGCCACCGCGCGGTGGTGGAGGGTCCACAGCGCGGTCTCCGGGATCGCGGAGAGCTGTTCCATCTCCTCAGGGTGCCGCATCCGGCCCGCACCGACGGGCCGACACCACGGGCGGCTGACGGCCGGTCAGCGGACCCGGCACGGCTCCGCCGGAGGAAGCCGCCTCCTTCGGGCCCGTCCTTCCGACCGCCCACCGGCGCGCCCCCGAGCGAGCCGACCCGCCGACCTCACGCGGCTGCACCGGCCCCTGCCGCCACCTCCGACCCGTCCGCCCGACGGTCCGTCAGGGCGAGCCGGGCCAGCCGGCCGGCCGGCCCGTCAGCCGATGCTGAAGGCCCCCTCGGGCGGGGGCGGCGAGTCGGTGGCGTCCGCGTCCGTGACCGGGGCGGTGCGGCCGACCAGGCGGGCCAGTTCGTCCTGGGGGCAGAGCCGGGCCGGGAAGACGTCGGCGGCCAGCCGCCGCGTCAGCTCGGCCTCGGGCAGCGGCCGGTCGGAGCCGATCAGCAGGACGTTGCCGTAGCGGCGCCCGCGCAGCACGGAGGGCTCGGCGGCCAGGCAGACGTGCGGGAAGACCGCGCGCAGCGTCGCGGCCTGGGCCTTGGCGAAGGCCAGCGGCGGGCCGTCGGCGAGGTTGGCGGCGTAGCAGCCGCCGGGGGCCAGGGCGGCGGCGGCCAGCCGGACGAACTCGACCGAGGTGAGCCGGGCTGGGGTGCGGGAGCCGTGGAAGACGTCCGCCACCACCACGTCGGCGGCGCCCGGGGCGGCCGCGGCGAGCCCCTCGCGGGCGTCGCCGACGGTCACCTCGATCGAGGCGGGCCAGGGCAGCTGACTGCCGATCAGCTCGACCAGCGGGCCGTCCACCTCCACCACCCGCTGCGCCGAACCGGGCCGGGTGGCGTCCAGGTAGCGGGGCAGGGTGAGGGCTCCGCCGCCCAGGTGCAGGGCGGTGAGGGGCTCACCGGCGGGGGCGAGGGCGTCCAGCAGGTGGGCGATCCGCTGGGTGTACTCGAACTCGAGGTGGCCCGGGTCGGCCAGGTCGACGTACGACTGCGGGGTGCCGTCCAGGGTGAGCAGCCAGCCCTGCTCGTGGTCCAGGTCGGGCATCAGCTTGGCCCGGCCGAGGTCCGTGACCCGCTCGACCGGCAGCCGCTCTTCCCCGGTCACCAGGCTCACGCCTGCACCGCGTCGTCGGCCGGGAGGTACGCGGCCAGCCAGCGGTCCAGCTCGGCGAAGACCCGCTCGCGGGCGGACTCGCCGGAGAGCACCAGGTCGTGCATGCCGTCCGGGATCCGCACGGTGGTGACGTGCCGTCCGAGGCGGGGGGCGAGCGCGGAGATGTCGTCGGCGCGCAGCACGGCGTCGCTGCGGTGCAGCGCCGGGTCCCAGCGGGTGGTGCTGATGGAGGCGGTGGAGGCCATCAGCAGCACCGGGCAGTCGACCCGGAGCCCGGCCCGGACGGCGCGGTGGCCTCGCTGGATCGCGGCCAGCCAGCCGGCGTAGAGCGGGAAGCCCTCGGCGGGCTTGAGGGTGAGGTCGAAGTCCCAGCTGCCGCGGTGGTCGCGGTGCAGGCTGTGCACGTAGTGCGGGTTGAGCGAGCTGGGGAGCTTGCGGGTGGCGGAGGCCCGGCCGACGGCGTCGATCAGGGGGGCGCCGAGGGTGCGCACGGCGGGGGCGGCGGGCATGGAGAGGAAGGGGCTGTTGAGGAAGAGCCCGTCCACGACTCCGCGCCCGGCCCGCCGGGAGGCCCAGAGGGCGGTGATCAGGCCGCCGGTGGAGTGGCCGTTGACCAGCAGCCGCGTGTGGCCGTCCTGCTCCCGGACGATCTGGACCGCTTCGTCCAGCTCCTCGTCGTAGGCCGCCAGGTCGGTGATGAAGTTCGGCGACTGATGGGGCCTCAGGGAGCGGCCGTACTTGCGCAGGTCGAGTGCGTAGAAGGAGTACCCGAGCTCGGCGAAGTGGTCGGCCAGGTGGGTCTGGAAGAAGTAGTCCACGTAGCCGTGCACGTACAGCACCGCGCGCCGCGAGCCGGGCAGCAGCCGGCGGACCAGGGTGGCGCTGACGGCGCCCTCCTCGTCGGCGGCCAGCGGCAGCTCGGCCGCCTCGTAGGGGGCACCCAGCAAGGTGTCGGTCCGGAACTCCACGTCGTACCCGCTCCTGATCGGCCGTCGGTTCTACTCGTCGTCGACCTTAGCGCCCCGGTGGCGCCGGCCGACGGTGCCCCGGAGGACCGACACGATGCCGAGGCCGGCGGCGCAGACCGGGACGGCGAGCAGGGCGCCGAGGATGCCGGCGATCCCGGAGCCGGCCACCACCGCGATCATGATGGTGGCGGGGTGGAGTTCGACGGTGCGGCTCTGGATGATCGGCTGGAGGACGTTGCCCTCGATCATCTGGACCGCGAGCACCACGCCGAGGGTCCAGATCGCGGTGCCCAGCCCGCCGTCGGCCAGGGCGACCAGGACGGCCACGGTGCCGGACAGGAAGGCGCCGACGAAGGGGATGTAGGCGCCCATGAAGACCAGCGCGCCGAGGCCGGGGGCACCGGGGACGTCGAGGATCAGCAGGCCGATGGTGATGAAGGTGGCGTCGATCAGGGCGATCAGGGTGGTGCCGCGCATGAAGCCGGCCATCGCGCTGAAGGCCTGCTGTCCGCAGGCGATCACCAGCTCGGCCTGACGCTCCGGCAGCACGCCGCGCACCGCGTCCCCGGTGCGGTGCCCGTCCCGGAGGAAGAAGAAGACCAGGGCGAGCGCCAGCACCCCGCCGGTGACCAGCTGGGTGAGCACGCCGATGCCGGAGAGCACTCCGTTGGCCAGCTGTCCCACCACCGTGCTGCCGGTGCCGGCCGCCGAGGAGAGGCCGGACTGGATCTTCTCCCCGGCCGGGCCCAGCCAGTCCGCGATCCGCTGGCCGGTCTCGCGCAGCGAGGCGGCGATCTGCGGGGCGCTGTGCACCAGGGAGTTGGTGAGCAGGGTGAGCACGGCGGCGACCGCCAGCACCAGCACCGCGCAGGTCAGGGCGGCGGCCAGGCCGCGCTTGACGCCGCGTCGGACCAGCCAGGGCATCACGGGGTAGAGCAGTGCGGTGGCCAGCAGCGAGAGGATCACCGGGATGGTGGCGGCCCGCAGGGCCACCAGGGCGTAGACGACCAGGGCGGCCACGGTGATGAACAGGACCACCGCCACCGACCAGGCGGCGGCCGCCCGGACGGTCGACGGGAGCATCAGATGGGGCGGCCGGAGGTCCTCGGGCGGCCGCTCCGCCTCGGTACCGGGCTCCACTGCCATGCCGCCGCCTCCCGCCACCCGTGCCTGATCCGTCCATCTGATCACAGGATCTGACGGAATGTCCGGATCGGCGGCCGGCTACCGCGCGCCGTCCACCACCCTGCGCAACAGCCCGATGCGGTTGCTGGTCACGGAGGCCACCCCGAGGGCCAGCAGCCGGACCATGGTGCGGCGGCGGTCGGCGGTCCAGGTGCTGACGGCCAGTCCGCTGTCCGCGGCGGCCCGGACGTAGTCGGCGTCCAGCAGGCCGAACGGCGGGTTGAGGTAGCGCGGGCGCAGGTCGGCCAGCAGGGTGGCGGCAGGCTGCTGCGGGAGCTTCCAGGTCAGCGCCAGCTCGGCCGCCGGGTCCAGCGCGCGGACGGCCAGCATCGCGGACGCCGGCCCGCACCAGCCGGTGGAGCGCTCGGCTCCCAGCCCGCGCACCACCGCGTGCGCGGCGGCGGCCGGGCCCGGGCCGTCCAGGTCGAGCAGCATCCGGGCGTCGGGGTACGCCGCGGCGGCCTTCAGTGCCTCGGCCAGGGTCGGGACCCGCATCCCCGGCGCACCGATCTCCTCCAGCTGGGCGAGGGTGACGGAGCCGATCGGGCGCTGGTCCTCCCAGAGCCGGCTCAGCGTCAGGTCGTGCAGCAGCACCGGGACGCCGTCGCGGGTGAGCTGGACGTCGACCTCCACCGCGTCGGCCCCAGCGGCGAAGGCCGACTCGACCGAGGGCAGGGTGTTCTCGCGGAAGCGGTACGGGTCGCCCCGGTGGGCGACGGCGAGGGCACGGGCACCGGCTCGGGGCATCAGCCGCGCTCCACCACGACGTTGGTGGACTTGATCACCGCGGTGGCCCGGGCCCCGGGCACCAGCTGCAGTTCCTCGGCGGACTCCCGGCTGATCAGCGAGACCACCCGGAACGGCCCGGCCTGGATCTCCACCTGGGCGGCAACGTCGCCGAGCAGCACCTCGGTCACGATGCCGGGGAAGCGGTTGCGCGCGGAGGACGGGCGGCCCTCCGCCTCGGCGTTCTCCGGCTTGGCCAACTCGCGGGCGAAGGACGCCAGTTCGGCGCCGCCGATGATCCGGTGACCGTGCTCGTCCCGCTCCGCCGCCACCCGCCCGGCATCCACCCAGCGGCGCACCGTGTCGGTGCTGACGCCGAGCAGCGCGGCGGCCTCGCCGATGCGGTAGGGGTGGACCGGCCGGTCGGCCATGTGGGGCTCCTGACACGAGGGTGGGCAGTACCGGGATCATCCTGCCGCATCCGGGGCGGCGTCAGGTAACGGCCAGTCAGGGTTTTACCGGGCTTAAACTGGACAGAACGGTCAGTGGAACCCGAACGATCCAGGAGCAGCAGAGCATGGCACCCGAGCCCGTCCCGTTCGCCTTCATAGCCGAGGCGGAGCGCTACCAGAGCAACGTCACCCCGCCGGAGCCCGAGCCGCGCTCGGTCCGCCGGGTGCTGGGCGGGCTGCTGGTGACGGTCGTGGTGGTCGCGGGTCTGCTCGCCGCCGTCGCACTGGGGATGCCGGCCCTGCGCTCCCCCGCCGCCTGACCTCCGGCCCGCGCCCGCCGCCCGCCGACCGCCGACCGCCGACCGCCCCCTGAACGCGCGTCAGGCCCGGGCTCCGCTCACGGCTCGCCGAAGAAGTCGCGGCGGACCGCGTCGCCGGCGGTGAGCACCGCACCCGCGAGGACGGCGCCGCCCCCGGCCGCACCGGGCCGCACCTCGGTGGTGAACGGGCACAGGCCCGCCAGCCGGCGTTCCACCAGCGCCGCCAGCTCGGCCCCGCCGGCCCGGCCGAGCTCCCCGCCGAGCACCACGCAGCCCGGGTCGAGCACCACGCAGACCGCCGCCACCCCGATCGCGATCCGTTCGGCCAGCTCCGTCAGGAAGGCCGCCTCCGCGGACCCGCCGGCCCCCGCGGCTCCGCCCGCCTCCACGGCGGACCGCAGCACGCCCTCAGCCTGTTCCACCGGGCCGCCCGACGGCACGGTCAGCCCGTGCTCCCGGGCCAGTTCGCAGACCGCGCGGCTGCTGACCGTGGAGTCGAAGCCGTTGTCGCAGCCGTCCGCGGTGGGCAGCCCGCCGGTGCCGGGCACGGGCAGGAAGCCGATCTCCCCGGTGCCGCCGGAGGCACCTCGGCGCAGCCGGCCGCCGAGCACCACCGAGGCACCGGTGCCGTGGCCGAGCCAGAACAGCACGAAGTCCTCGCGCCCCTGGGCGGCGCCGATCCGGTGCTCGGCGATCCCGGCCAGGTTGACCTCGTTCTCCAGCAGCACCTCGGTCTCCGGCTGGGCCCGCAGACCGGCCAGCAGTTCGGCGTGCCAGCGCGGCAGTTGGCCGGAGTTGTGCAGCTCCCCGGTGGCCGGGTCCACCACCCCGGGGGCACCGACCGCGACGGTGTGCAGCCGCCGCACCCCGGCCCCGGCGCAGGCCTCCGCCAGCGCCTCCAACGTACGGCCCGTCAGGTCCGCCCCGTGCTCCGGCCCGGCCGGCACCTCGGCGGTGGCCACCGTACGGCCCGTCAGATCCGCCACCACCAGGGTGACCCCGGTGGCCCGGACGTCGATCCCGGCCAGGTGGGCCCGGTCGGCGACCAGGGCGTACAGCCGGGCGTTCGGCCCGCGGCGCTGCTCGCCGCTCTCCCCCACCACCGTGACCAGACCGCCGCGCTGGAGCCGCTCCAGCAGGTCGGCGACGGTCGGCCGGGAGAGGCCGGTCAGACCGCGCAGCTCGGTGGCGGTGAGCGACCCCTGGGCCAGCAGCAGGTCGAGCGCCAGGCGGTCGTTGATGGCGCGGGCGGTGCTCGGCGTGGCCGTGCGCGCGATGCTCATGGGACGGCATCCTTCCAGAGCTATCTATCAGGTTCCCTTCCTGATAGGTTATCGCCCTGCCACCACCCGCTCGTTCCGTCAGTCCTAAGGGGGACGCCTCACCATGGAGACCATGGAGTCCGGTCAGCAGGTCCGCCGCGCCAGGGTGCGGATCGCCCTGGTCTTCGCCGTGCACGGTGCCGTCACCGGCAGCTTCGTCAGCCGCATCCCGTGGCTCCAGGACCACCTCGACCTGAGCCCCGGTCAGCTCGGGCTGGCCCTGGTCGCCCCGGCGGTCGGCGCCTCGCTCGCCATGCCGCTGGCCGGCCGGATCGTCCACCGGTACGGCGCCCTGGCGGCCGTCCGCTGGCTGCTGGTGCTCTGGTGCCTGTCGCTGGCGCTGCCCGCGACGGCCGTCAACCTGCCGACGCTCTTCCTCGCCCTGCTGGTCTACGGCGGCACCTCCGGCATGTCGGACGTGGCGATGAACGCCCAGGGCGTCGAGGTGGAGCAGCGCTACGGACGCTCCATCATGTCCGGTCTGCACGGCATGTGGAGCGCCGGCGGCCTGCTGGCCTCCGGTTTCGGCGTGCTCGCCGCGCACCAGCAGTTCGACGCCCGGATCCAGCTGGCGCTCACCGCGCTGGTGCTGGCGGCCGCCGGCTACGCGGTCTGCGGCGGACTGCTGGACGTCCGCCCCGCCCCCGGCGCCGAGGAGCCGCCGCGCTTCGCGCTGCCGCCGCGTTCGGCCCTGGCGATCGGGCTGGTCGGCTTCTGCGCGGTCTTCGCCGAGGGCGCCTCGATGGACTGGAGCGGCGTCTACCTGCGGGACGTCACGGGCGCCTCCCCCAGCGTGGCGGCCGCCTGCTACACCGCCTTCGCCGCGACCATGACGGTGGCCCGGCTGCTCGGGGACCTGCTGGTGCAGCGCCTCGGCGCGGTCCGCTCCGTCCGCGTCGGCGGTTCGCTGGCCACGGCCGGCGGGCTGCTGGTGATCGCCACCGACTCGGCATGGGCCGCCATCCCGGGCTTCGCGCTGATCGGCATCGGCATCGCGGTGGTGGTCCCGCTCGCCTTCGCCGCGGCCGGCCGCGCCGGCGGTGACCCGAGCCGCTCCATCGCTGGCGTCGCCACCATCACCTACACCTCCGGCCTGGTCGCCCCGGCGATCGTCGGCGGCATCGCCCAGGCCAGCTCACTGACCGTCTCCTTCACCGTGGTCACCGCACTCACCGCCGCGATGGTGCTCGGCGCGGGGGCCCTGCGCCAGAACCGCCCGTCCGACAAGGTGGCCGGCACCGTCCCGAACGACAGCGTCACCACTCGCTGACCCCCTTCCCGTGCGCGGACACGAGTCGGCCCCTCCCGGATGCAGCCAGGAGGGGCCGACGGCTTCTGGGCCGCGCTCCGGGGAGCGGGCACCGGTCCTGCGTCCGGCTGACGCCGGGTCAGCGGCGGACGGCGAGCAGCAGTCCGCCGGCCCAGTCGAGCCGGACGCTGCGGAAGTCGGGGCGCACCGCGAGCTCCGCGAGCAGCGCGTCCACGGCCTCCTGGTGTCCGGCCGGCCAGCCGGGCTGCGGCAGCAGGTCGTCGATCAGGTAGCAGCCGCCGGGGGCGACCAGTTCCAGGGCCCGGTCGAGGTGGGTGAACTTGCCCGGCCAGGTGTCCGCGAAGACCAGGTCGAAGAGCGGCCCCCGGTACTCCGTCAGCCAGGCGCCGCCGTCGGCCCGGACGAAGGAGACCCGGCCGTCCGCCGCGAACTGCTCGCGGGCCACCGCCTGCAGCTCCTCGTCCAGCTCCACCGTTACCAGTGACGCCTTCTCGTCCATCCCGTCCAGCAGCCAGGCGGTGCCTTCTCCGACCCCGGTGCCGAGCTCCAGCAGGCGGCCGCCCGGGTGGGCGGCGGCCAGCGTCGCGAGCAGCGCCCCGGTCCGCGCCTCGCTCGACATGGTGAACCCGGCCCGACGGGCGGCCTCCCGCAACGCGGCCAGGGACGCGGGCAGTTCTGTCGGTTCGTCATCCATCGGGCGATGATCACCGCTCCACCACGGCCGGCACAAGCAGTTTCCGGGCCCATCAAGGAGACAGCCCCTAGGGCATCCGACGGTCCAGGCGCAGGCGCTCGCCGTCGCCCGCCCGGATCGGGCAGTCCGGCATCGGACACCCGCACTCGCCGAAGGACAGTGCGGCGCCGGAGACGTACTCGGCCCGGTCGAAGTCCCGGCGGCTGCCGTACTCACCCCGGACCTGCATCCGCTCGGCCACCCGCTCCGTCAACTCACCCATCGCCGACCTCCGTTGTCGCGCACTGCCTCGTTGTCCTGCCGACCGGGAAGTCGATCGACTAGCTTGGTAACAGGATCGACACGGAGAGCTACCAAGGCCAGAGGTGACGATCCAACAACCGATCCGACAGACCGGGGGACCCTGCACCGATGCCCAGTCCGCGTGAGCTCGACCCGTCCGAATCCATGCTGGCGCTCTTCGGTTCGGAGCTGCGCGACCACCGCACCAAGGCCCGGCTCAGCCAGGAGGGCCTCGGTGATCTCCTCGGCTACACCGGGTCGTTGATCGGCCAGATCGAGACCGGCCGGCGCACGCCGACCCGGGAGTTCGCCGAGCGGGTCGACGCCACCCTCGACGCGGCCGGGATCTTCTCGAAGCTCTGGCCGCACGTGACCCGCGGCCAGTTCCCCAGTTTCTTCAAGTCGTACGCCGAACTCGAGCCCCGGGCCTGCCAGATGCTGGAGTACGGCGGAGACCTGATCCCCGGGCTCGGTCAGACCGAGGGGTACATGCGTGCAGTATTCGAAGCCGGATTGCCCTTGGCCCGACCGGAACTGATCGAGGAGAAGGTCGCAGCGCGCCTGGGACGACAACAACTGCTCACCGGTCCAACACGTCCGCTGTTGTGGTGGCTTCTTTCGGAAAATGCCATTCGTCGACCGGTGGGCGGTTTTGACACGATGGCTGATCAGTTGACGAAGCTGCTTGGCCTGGTCCGGTCAAGAATGGTGGTGATCCAGGTACTGGAGACGTCCCGTGGGGCGCATGCGTTGCTGGAGGGTTCGATGACGCTAATGTCCTTCACCGACGGCACCCCGGACACGGGGTACGTCGAGGCGCCGCATACCGGTGTGCTGGTCGAAAACCCCGACCGGGTAAGGGAGTTGAGACTCTCCTACGACCTGGCTCGGGCCGACGCACTCTCACCCGAAGCGTCGCTGAACCTCGTTGAAAAGGTAGCTAAGGAGCACCAGAACCATGCTGACGAACAGCGAGCTGAACCGAGCTGACTGGCAGTCGTCGAGCTACAGCGGGGCGTCCGGCGGCAACTGCGTGCAGCCGGCCCTCAACCTCTCCGCTGCGCACGGCGTCGTCCCGGTCCGCGACTCCAAGGACCCGCAGGGCCCGCACCTGGAGTTCGGCACCGCAGCTTGGGCCGCGTTCGCCACCTGGGCCGCGGGCTTCGAGGTCTGATCCAGGCCCTTCGGGGTCTGATCGGGACCCTTCGAGGTCCGGTCCAGGCCTGAGCCCCACCCCCCACACCGACCCGCCCCCGGGTCCTGGCCGTCGATCCGGACGACGGCCCGGCTACCCTCGGGGCCATGAACCACGCAGCTCCGCCCGCCCCACCCGCCCTCCGCAACCCCGTCGGCGCCCACGTACCGGTGGCCGGCCGCGGACTGGTCGGCACCGGGCTGGCGTACGCGGAGCGGGTCGGCGCCGAGGCCGTGCAGGTCTTCGTCGCCAACCCGCGCGGCTGGGCCACGCCGTCCGGCGACCCGGCCCGCGACGAGGAGTTCAGGGCGGCGTGCGCGGAGTCCGGCATCCCGGCCTACGTGCACGCGCCCTACCTGATCAACTTCGGCTCGGACAGCACCGCGACCCGGGAGCGCTCGGCCGACTCCCTGCGCCACTCGCTGAGCCGGGGTCACCGGATCGGTGCCCTCGGCGTGGTGGTGCACACCGGCTCCGCCGTCGGGCAGGAGCCGGGCGGCGGCTCCCGGTACGCTGCCGCGATGCGCCAGGTGCGCGAGGACGTCCGTCCCCTGCTGGACGAGCTCGACGCCCTCGGCGAGGACGCGCCCTGGCTGCTGCTGGAGCCCACCGCCGGGCAGGGCAGCTCGCTCTGCTCCCGGATGGAGGACCTGGCCGCCTACGTCGAGGCACTGGACCACCACCCCAAGGTGGGGGTGTGCCTCGACACCTGCCACGCCTTCGCCGCCGGGCACGACCTGGCGGACCCCGAGGGCGTGGCCAAGACGCTGGACGCGCTCACCGCCGCAGCCGGTCCCGGCCGCCTGCGGCTGGTGCACGCCAACGACTCGATGGACGTGGTCGGAGCCCGCAAGGACCGCCACCAGAACATCGGCGCCGGACACATCGGCGCGGCCGCCTTCGCGGCGCTGCTCGCCCACCCCGCCACCGAGGGCGTCCCGTTCGTGATCGAGACCCCGGACGGACGCCACGACCCGGACCGGGTGGAGGGCGTTCGGCACGCCGCCGACATCGCTCTGCTCAAATCCCTGCGGAACACAAATCCCCTCGGAGAGAAGCAGTCTGACGATCAGTCAAACCACTCCAACGAGTGAGACTCGGCCCCCGCCGCCGGGGTAGGTCCCGGGCGACCGACGGCCCGGAGGGGCCGGGGAGGGGAACCCGAATGACCACGCGCACCGTGCTCGACCAGAAGCTCGACCGTTCCTTCGACATGTTGGACACCGACCGGGACGGGCACATCCGCGAAGAGGACCTGATCTCGCTGGCCTCGCGCCTGAGTTCGGCCTTCGACAGCCACTCGCTCAGCGTGGTGGCCCGCCTGGAGGGCGCCTTCGCCGCCCTCTGGGACATCGACCTGATCCCGATGGACACCGCCCACAAGGGCTCCATCGACCGCGAGGAGTGGCGGGCCGGGGTCCGCAAGGCCGTCGCCACCGACCGGGCCGGCTTCCTCGGGCGGATGAACACCATGCTCCGGGCCTGGCTGGAGCTGTGCGACACCGACGACGACGGGTGGCTCAGCCGCGAGCAGTTCATCACCATGTACGGCCGCACGCTGGGCCTGAAGCAGGAGAAGCTCGAGGTCGCCTTCACCATGCTCGACACCGACGGGGACGGCGCGATCAGCCTCAACCAGGTCTGCCACGCAGTCGAGGAGTACTACACCAGCGAGGAGGCCGACACCCCGGGGAACTGGCTGTTCGGCCCGCTGCGCTGACGCCCCGCCGCGCCGTGGTGGTGGAGCGGGGGGCACCACCACCACGGCGCGGCCGCCGGAACCGCACCCGTCTCAGGACGAGCGGTAGCGCCGGCTCGCACTCGTCCAGGCGTACACCCCGTCCACCAGCTGCCTGGTCCCCTCCAGGTACCAGCGGGCGCCCGGGTGACGCAGCACCAGCCCGCTGCGCAGCAGCTCGCTCTCGGCCCGCAGCCCCGCGGTCCGGTCCGCCACCACCCGCCGGGCCGTCTCCCGGCTCAGCCCGAACTCCCGGCGCAGCAGCGTGACGGTGTTGAAGCCGTTGCCCTGCCTCTCCTCCCGCTCCAGCGAGAACAGGTCGTTGATCAGCGTGGCCGCGTCGGCGGTCTGCGCGCGCAGCCGCCGCCAGTCCGCCCGCAGGCAGAGCCCGCGGGGCAGTTCGCGGTCGGCCACCCGCTCCAGCAGGTTCATGAACGGGTAGAGGCAGCTGGCGTGCCGGCGCATCAGCACGGCCGGCAGCCCGCCGGGCAGGGTGCCCCGGCTGCGGTGCTCGGTCTCCGTGACGAAGGTGCGCAGACAGTCCGCCCAGTCCCGGGCCGCGCGCCTGCGCCAGCGGCGGCTGCGCCCCAGGCACTGGCGGTACCAGAGCTCCGTCCACGCCCCGAGCAGGGCGTCGCCCCGGTCCGCCGGGGGTAGCAGCGGCACCCTCGGCCGGCCCGCGGCCCTGGTGACGGCGATCAGGCGGCCGGTGAACTCGCCCGCGCTGGGCGGGTGGTGGCCGATCGGTCCGTCGAAGTGGTCGTCCAGCAGGGTGAACCAGCCGAGCACGTCCAGCAGCAGCCGGCGCTCCCGCACGGGGGCTCCGGGGTAGCTGAGGTCGATCAGCTCCGGCAGGCCGTAGGCCCGGTAGCGCTCCAGCCCGTGCCCGCGGATCAGTCCGTGCCGGAGCAGCCAGTCCTGGTGCCGGAGCTCCTCCTGGCTGCGGGCCTCCAGTGCGGAGTTCACCGGCGTCCCGCCGGGGCGCCGCGCCGGACCGGTCTCTCGAGGGCGGGCGCCTCGGCGGAGGGCTCCTCTGCGGCGGGCCTCGCGGCGCCGAGCTTCTGAGGGGCGGGATTCTCGGCGGCGGGAGCGCTCGCGGGTGCGGGCAGCAGACGGGCCGTCAGCCGTTCGGGCTTGAGCCGGACCCCCTGGGCCTGCACCGTCGTCCACACCACCTCGCGGGCCCTGGCCCCGGCCACCGGCCGCAGCCGCCAGGTCCGCAGCAGGGTGACCGCGACCACCGCCAGCTCCATCCAGGCGAAGGCCTCGCCGATGCAGCGGTGCTTGCCGGCGCCGAAGGGCAGGAAGGCGTGCCGTTCGGTGGAGAGCGGGCGGTCCGGGTCGAAGAGCAGCGGGTCGGTGTGGCGGGCGGGGTCGCGGTGCAGGGCGGTGAGGCTGTACAGGAGTTCGGCCCCGGCGGGGACGGTGTACGGGCCGAGCCGGACCTGTTCGGCGGCGGTGCGCATCAGGAAGGCGTTGGGGGCGTGCAGCCGGAGCACCTCGCGCAGCACCCGGCGCAGGTAGGGCAGCCGTTCGATCGCCTCGATGCTCAACTCCTCCCCGGGTCGCAGCTGTTGGTCGATCTCGGCGAGCAGCTCGCGGTGCACCTCGGGATGGTCGAGCAGCTCCTGGCAGAGCCAGCTGAGGGTGGTGGAGACCGTCTCGGTGCCGGCGCCGAACATGGCGATGGCCTCGGAGCGGACGGCGTGCTCGTCGAGCGGGCGGCCGGTGGCCGGGTCGGTGACGGTGCGCAGGAGGGCGAGCAGCGGTCCGGCCTCGTCGTCGGACGGGGTGCGGACGGCCTGGTCGACCACCCGGTTGAGCACCCGGACGGCGGCGGCGAACCGGCGGTTGACCGGCAGCGGGAGGCGGGCCAGCGCCGGGTGCGGCCAGAGCGACTGGATGATCTGACCCTTCACCAGTTCGGGCAGGGCCCGGTGGAAGGCGCCGGTGTGGGCGGGGCGCAGCCGGGCACCGAAGAGGGCACCGGTGACGATCTCCAGCGCGAGGTGGTTCATCTCCCGGGCCACGTCCACGGTGCGGCCGGGCTGCCAGGCGCCGATCCGATCCCGGGCCAGGCGTTCCACCAGCGGGACGTACCCGGCCACCCGCTCGGCGGTGAAGGCGGGTTGGAGCGAGCGCCGGCGGTCGCGGTGGGCGGTGCCCTCGCTCATCAGCAGGCCGTCGCCGAAGGCGTCCCGCAGGGTCTGCTGCACGGCGCCGCGCGGGCAGGTGCGGGCCAGCGGGGTGAGCAGGGCGTGCACCAGGGCGGGGCTGGTGACCACGTGGACGGTGCGCGGGCCGAGGCCGATCCGGACCACCTCCCCGGTGCGGGAGAGCGAGCCGAGGAAGCCGAGCGGGTCGCGGAGCAGGGCCGGCGCGTGGCCGAGTCCGGGGAGTCTCCCCGGTGCGAAGGGGACGGGTGGCACGGACATGCGGATCGCCTCGCTCTCGGGAAGGGCCCCAGGCGGTGGCCTGGGGTGGGGACGGCCGCCCACTCTCCGCCCGGGGAGAATTCGGCACAAATCGCCCGCCACCCGAAGAGATGACCGCCCCGCCCGTGACCCCGCCGGACCATCCCTCCTTCGCCACCCCACACTCCGGCCACCCAGGGCAACGCCCCCGTCCCAACGGAGCAGCCGGTCCGCGAAAGAGCTGACCATAGGTCACCGGCTCGGCCCACTCGCTCCTTTCACCCGTCCGCCCGCCGTCCTGCCACCGTTCGGCCTCCCCTCCCTCCCGCGCCCCCGGTCTGGGATGGTGGTGTGCGGCACGCACGTCCCCTACCGGAAGAGGCAGCACGGACATGGACATCGAGTCGCTCCGCCGGGACACCCCGGGCTGCGCCCACAAGGCGCACCTCAACAACGCCGGTGCCGCCCTGATGTCCCGGCGGACCCTGGACGCCGTCACCTCCCACCTGGAGCTGGAGGCCACCATCGGCGGCTACGAGGCCGCGGCCGCCGCCCAGGACCGGATCGAGCACACCTACGACGCGCTGGCCCGCCTGCTCGGCGCCGACCGCGACGAGATCGCCGTCACGGAGAACGCCACCCGCGCCTGGGACATGGCCTTCTACGCCCTGCGCTTCGCCCCCGGCGACCGCATCCTCACCGCCCGGGCCGAGTACGCCTCCAACGCGATCGCCTTCCTGCAGACCGCCCGCCGGTACGGGGTCAGCGTCGAGACCGTCCCGGACGACGAGCACGGGCAGCTCTCGGTCGAGGCGCTGCGCTCGATGATGGACGAGCGGGTGCGCCTGATCGCCGTCACCCACGTGCCCACCCAGGGCGGCCTGGTCAACCCGGCCGCCGAGATCGGGAAGGTGGCCCGCGAGTTCGACGTCACCTACCTCCTCGACGCCTGCCAGTCGGTCGGCCAGCTCCCGGTGGACGTCGCCGAGATCGGCTGCGACCTGCTCACCGCGACCGGCCGCAAGTTCCTGCGCGGCCCGCGCGGCACCGGTTTCCTCTACTCCTCCCGCCGCCTGACGGAGCGTCTGGAGCCGCCCTTCCTGGACCTGCACGCGGCCACCTGGACCGGCCCCGAGTCGTACGAGGTCCGCCCGGACGCCCGCCGCTTCGAGACCTGGGAGACCTTCTACGCCGGCAAGATCGGCCTCGGCGTCGCCGTGGACGCCGCCCTGGAGCTCGGCCTGGACGCCATCGAACGCCGCGTCACCGCACTCGCCGCCCGCCTCCGCGAAGGCCTGGCGGCGCTGCCCGGCGTCCACGTCCACGACCAGGGGCTGCGCCGCTCGGCCATCGTCAGCTTCACCGTCGACGGCCACGACTCCCCGGACGTCGCCGCCCTGCTCCGCTCCCGCGACGTCAACGTCTCCGTCTCCTGGGCCACCAGCGCCCAGTGGGACCTCGGCGCCCGCGGCCTGCCGACGGTGGTCCGGGCCTCCGTCCACTACTACAACACCGAGGACGAACTCTCCCGCCTGCTCGACGCCCTCCCCCGGCCCAAGGCCTGACCTCCCCCGCCTCCCCTCCGGGTTACGCTCACCGGGTGACAGTCCTCGCACGTCTTGCCCGCTCCGCCCGCTCCCCGTGGCTCCGGCTCGGGGCGCTGCTCTGCGTGCTCGCGGCCGCGGCCGGCTCCCTGCTGCTCTGGAGCCCGACCGAACTGCTGGAGGGCGGGGTCCCGGCCCCGCTCTTCCTGCTGGTCTACGCCGCGGCGACCGTCGCCTTCGTCCCCAAGCCCGCCCTCAACGCCGCCGCCGGCCTCTTCCTCGGCGCCGCCCAGGGCATCCCCGTCGCGGTCGCCGCCACCACCCTCGGCGCCCTGCTGGCCTTCGCCCTCGGCCGCACCCTCGGCCGCGACGCCGTCCGGCCCCTGCTGCGCGGCCGCGTCCTCACCGCCCTGGACCGCCACCTCAGCGACCGGGGCTTCCGCTCCGTCCTACTGCTGCGCCTGATCCCCGGCATCCCCTTCCAGGGCGCCAACTACGCCGCCGCCTTCTCCGGCGTCCGCGCGCTCCCCTTCACCGCCGCCACCGCGCTCGGCGTCATCCCGGGCACCGCCGCCTACGTCACCGCCGGCGCCAGCGCCTCCGACCCGACCTCCCCCGCCTTCCTCGTCTCCGCCTCCGCCGTCGCCCTCCTCTGCGCGGGCAGCCTGTACTCCTTCTGGCACACCTCCCGCCGCGCCCAGGCGGACCGGGTGGCCGAACACCGTGAGAGCATCACCGGATGATCTCCACCGAGGACCTCGTCGGACGCCGCCTGGTGCGCGTGACCGCCGCCTGGCAGCAACCCGAGGCAGCCGAACCGTCCCTCCTCCACATGTGGTGGCACCTGGAGGACCTCGGCCCCGTCCGCTTCACCACCCCGGACGGCGGCCTGACCCTGGACCTCACCCCGCCCGACGCCGCCGACGCACCGGTGCAGGACGACCCGCCCGGCTTCCCCATGACCCCGTTCGTCGGCGAACCCATCCGCTCCGTCCGCAGGGTCCGTCACCAGTTCGGCGCCGAGGACTTCGCCGACGGCATCACCGTCCGCTTCCCCACCGGCTCCATCCGCGTGCTCAACCTCGCGGACGCACTCGTCCTCCAGCCGTCTCCGCTCAACGCGTGGCGTCGGACGGAAGGCCCCTGACCTTCGCCGCCGCCCCGGCCCGCGGGATCCCTTCGACCGCCGTACAGATGCCGAAGACGCGGTCGTGGCCGGTCCAGCCGTTCACCCGGCCGCGGTTGTTGCTGATCTGGACGCGCTTCCTGGTCCGGTCGAGGGCCGAGACCAGGTGCACGTACACCGTCCCCGCGACCCGGGCCAGCACGATGTCGCCCACCTCGACCTTGGCCGGGTCGACCGGGGCCACGGTCACCAGTTGCCTGCTGCGGATCAGCGGGACCATCGAGTTGCCGCTCGGCCGGAACTCCACCACGGCCCCGGCGGCCACCCGGGCCGCCACCGCGTCCAATGCACCCATCCGGCGATCGTCCCAGCGGGAGCGTCCGCACTTCCACTCGTTTTCGCACGCCTGACCCACCGTCAAGTCCTCGCCCAGGCCCGGCAGCACCTCCCACCAGCGACATTAGGTAAGCCTAACCTTATCTGCCTATCATGCGGCCATGCAGAAGATCATCCACGCCGTGGCAACGGTCGCGGCCACCGCCGCCCTCGCCGTCACGGCCGTCCTCGCGAGCCCCGCCTCCGCCACCACCGGAGCCCCACACGGCATCGAACTCCCGCCACCCACCGGCGACTTCGCCGTCGGCCGGGACACCCTCGCCCTCGTCGACCACAGCCGCAAGGACCCCTGGGTCCCCACCGAGGACCGGGAGTTGCTGCTCTCGCTCTTCTACCCGGCAGTCCCGCGCACCGGCAGCCCGGCCCCCTACTTGACCACCTCCGAAGCCAAGGCCCTGCTCACCGACCGTGGCCAACTCGCCGACCACACCACCCCGGAGCGCGTCGCGGCCGCCCGCACCCACGCCCGCACCGACGCCCTCCCCCGCCCCACCCCCCGCCGCTACCCGCTGATCGTCCTCTCCCCCGGCTTCTCCCTCCCCCGGGCCTCCCTCACCGGCCTCGCCGAGGACCTCGCCAGCCGCGGCTACGTGGTCGCCGCCGTCGACCACGCCTACGAATCGGACGGCACGCTCTTCCCCGGCGACCGCCTGCTCACCTGCAAGGCCTGCGAACAGGTCTTCCCCACCGGCGAGTTGAAGCGCGTCTCGGACGGCCGCGCCCGCGACCTCTCCTTCGTCCTGGACCGGATCACCGGCCCGCACCCCGCCTGGCGGTACTCCTGGCTGATCGACAGCACCCGGATCGGCGCCGCCGGCCACTCCATCGGCGGCAACGCCGCCTCCGCCGTCATGACTACCGACCCCCGCGTCGACGCCGGCGCCAACCTCGACGGCACCTTCTTCACCCCCATCCCCGAGACCGGCCTCGGCGGCCGGCCCTTCCTGATGCTCTCCGGCGACCCGACCCTCCTCCCGCCGGACTTCGACGACCCATCCTGGAACGAGGCCTGGACCCGCCTCGACGGCTGGAAGCGCTGGCTCGTCGTCACCGGCCTCGGCCACCCCGGCTTCACCGACTGGCCCGTCCTCGGCGACGCCTCCGGCTACACCCACCCCGAGACCCCGCTCCCGGGCGCCCGCTCCTCCCGCATCGTGCGCAGCTACGTCGGCGCCTTCTTCGACCACCACCTGCGCGGAGCCACCACCCCCCTCCTCGACGCCCCGTCCCCGACCTTCCCGGAGGTCACCTTCCACCGGCCCTGACCCGGAAGGCCAGGCGGTGGCCAGGGCGTTCACACGGATCTCCGGCACCGTGCGGTGAGGGCCTGGTGATCGGTCAGCTCTGCTCGCGGCCGGGCGGTGCGGACGAGGAGGCCCGGCCCTCCGCGCTGGCGGAGGGCCGGGCTTGGTTCAGTTCTCCATGCCGAAGTAGCGGGTGAGGTAGTCGATGATCTCGGTGGCGTGCGGCAGGAGTTCGGGCAGCTGAGTCGCGAGGACCTCCCGGGTGGCGATGGCCAGGCCGCCGGTGGTGGTGGCTGCGGGGCGGACGTACGGTTCGAGGCGCTTGATCAGTTCGTAGTTGCTGTCGATGTTCTCGGCGCGCATCGCCTTCTCCAGCGGCGGTGCGCCGGGCGGCGGGACGGGGGCGAGGACGCGGCTGACGTAGGTGACCCGGTGCAGGATGCGCCAGCACGGGGGCTTGGCGGAGTTCTGCCGGGCCTGACGGAGGGCGGCGGCGTCGGGTGCGTCGCTGCCCTGCAGCCAGGTCGGGTCGACGACCTTGTGGTAGAAGTCGTCGAAGTTGGCGCTGGTCTCGCCGAGGTAGAAGGTGAGGAAGCGGTAGGCGTCGACCTTGCCGGGCACCAGCACGGGTTTGCCGGCGGCGTCGTAGACCGGCTTGCCGTTGCTGTCGCGGCGCTGGAGGTCACCGGACGGGGCGCACTGGACGTCCAGGCCGAAGGAGCGCGACGCGTCCTTGCCCTTGGCCCGGGTGACGCTGAAGCCGCCGCCCACGGAGGCGTCGAGGCTGCCGAACCACCCGAGGCCGAAGGCGCCGAAGCTGCCTTCGAAGGTCCCCCCGAACGAGCCGCTGAAGCTGTACGAGCCGGAGGTGGTCTCGCTGACGGCGTCGGTGGCCTCGGTGCTCTCGGCGAAGAAGCCGCCCTGGGCCGTCCAGACGTAGGTGTTGACCAGGTCGCGGTGCGAGAAGCCGGTCGCGGCCGCGCTGCCGGAGGTGCTGCGGCCGGTGTCCTGCTGCCCGCCGGAGACTCCCATCGAGCGCAGCACCGACTGCGCCCGGCCCTCGGTCGGGTCCGCGTGGTCGGTCTCGGTGGAGACCGACTCGTAGAAGGCTTCCAGGCGCTGCTGGTCGCGGGTGATGCGGCGCTTGAGCGCGTAGGCGTCGCGCGGTTTGAAGTAGCTGTACTCGCCGTAGGCGGTGGCGGTGGGGTAGTCGGGGTCGAGGACCTTGCCGCGGTCGTCGAAGCCGACCGCGCCGTCCAGGGTGCCCTGCTTGGTGTAGCGGGGGTTGATCGGGAAGTGGATGACGTTCCAGTCCAGCGGGATGTCGGGGTTGGGCAGCATCCGGTAGGCGACCAGGGCGCCGGTGTGCGCCAGGCGCAGCGCGAAGACGTCGGCGGTCTGGGACTGGACCAGGGCGGTACCGGTGTTGGCGGGCACGTACCGGGGGCCGACGGCGGTGTTCAGCACCTTGGCCGCGTCCTCGGTGTACCCGGTCAGGGCCAGCTTCGTCCTGCGGGTGGTGGTGTGGCCCTGGCTGACCTTGGTGTCGGTGCTCCAGGTGTTGGCGAACTCCAGGCCGCCCTTCACACCGATCTTCATCTGGCCCTCGGCCAGTGGCTGCGCGGTGCCGAAGCCGAGCGGGGCGGTGATCGTCAGGACGCTGGCGTCGGTCTCGACGCCGAGGGAGAAGTTGAAGGCGGCGTTGACGCTGCGGGTCTTGCTGGAGGAGAGGCTGCGCACCACCTGGTCGGCCTCGGTGAACTCCACCGAGGAGGCGCCCGCCCAGCCGTCGGCCTTGTCGGTGAGGTTCTCGGAGGGCACCGGTGGGGCGCCCTCGACGAAGCCGACGAGCTGTGGGGCGAACTGGGCCTGGCCGACCCACTCGGTGGTCAGGCCGCCGACCTTGTAGCCGGTGACCAGGTGCCAGCGGCCGTCCCGGACGAAGGCGTAGCAGCGCTTGAGCACGCCGAGCGCCTCGCCCTTGGCGTCGAACTGGAGGTCGGCGTACTCGGTGACGGCGGGTGCGCCGGCGATGGTGTCGTGGAAGGGGGTGCGGACGTCGGCGAGGGCCGAGCGGACCTGGGCGGTGTCGGTGGAGACGGGCGCGGTGGAGAGCAGGACGCGCGGTCGCTTGGCGGAGAAGCCCAGGTTGTTGCCGCGCAGGCCCTCGTCGCGCACCGACGTGGTGCCGGGTTCGGTGGAGTCCCGGTCGAAGGGCCAGTAGCCGAGCAGGTCCTGCTTCTCCCCGCGCAGGCGGGTGAAGAGGTTGTCCTGGATCTGCTCCTGGGTGCGGACGGTGCGCCAGATGCGGACCTCCTCCAGCGTGCCGGTGAGCGGGTCGGCCAGTCGGCCGCCCTCCAGCCGTGCGCCCAGGGTGAGTTGGGCCTCTCCCCAGGCCGCGGCGGTGTCCTGTGCGGTGACGGCGCCCTCGGCCAGCTGCTCACCGTTGCGGTACAGCCGCAGCGGGCTGGCCAGGGGGTCGACGTCACGGGTCCAGCGGGCGCCGCGCAGCTTCGCCGGGAAGGTGCCGGAGACGTCGAGGGTGACGTTGCCGGCGTTCTCGTTGAACGCCCAGCGGGCCAGCAGCCCCTTCTCGCGTGAGGTGACCGGCAGTCCGAGCCGGGCCTGCGGCCGGGCGGAGTTCCACAGCCGCAGCTCGCACAGCACACCGGTCAGGCCGCGGCCGATCACCACCTCGCTGGTGTTGGACTGCGCGCCGGGGCCGGTGTACACATGGCTGCCGACCGCACCGCCGTCGAGGTAGAAGCGGATCTCCTGCTCCGGCTGGACCGCGTTGGCGGTCGTCCCGGTGGTGGTGGAGACCGCGGGCTTGCGGCGCTCCCGCACGACGGTGATGCGGTGGAACGCGCCGGGTGTGACGGCCCGGTCGGAGGTGTAGCGGACGGGTTTCCCGTCGGCCTCGGCGAAGGCGAACTCCACCAGGCCGTCAGGCCGGACGCCGAGCTGGTACGGGACGCCGTCGCGGCCGCCGTCGACGACCGTGCCCTTGGAGAGCAGGCCGAGGGGCGTTCCCAGCTTGTCGATGCGGACGAACGCCTCGACGGTGAGGTTCTCCAGTACGTCCAGCGCGGGCTGCGCGGCCACCGCCAGGCCCTCGCCGCCGTCCAGGCTCAGCGCCCAGGACTGGGTGAAGGTGGCGGCGAGGTGCGCCCATTCGTTGCAGGGGAAGCGCTCGGCCGACTTCAGCACCCGGTCGCCGACCCGGGCGGTCACCTGGTAGCCCTTGATCGGGGAGGCCGGGCCGCTCGTGCCGGGGAAGGTCCAGTACCCCAGCAGGCCGGGTTCCCGGCCGGAGAGGCGCCGGTGGCGCTCGGCGGAGATCTCCTGCTTGGTGCGGGCCCGGCCGAAGACGCGGACCTCGTCGACCTGGCCGTCCAAGTGGTCGCCGGTGAAGGGGAAGTGACCCAGGATCAGCGGGCCGTTGCCGGTGTAGGCCCCGGTGGTGGTGCGGCGGCCGACCTCGACGCCGTCCCGGTAGAGGATCTGCTCGCGGGTGGCGTTCTTGTACACCGCGGCCCAGTGGTGCCACTCCAGATCCGGGTATGCCTGGGCGGTTTTCAGGTCGTCGCCGTACAGCGAGAAGTAGAGGGTCTCGTCGGGGTGGATCCACAGGTGCAGGGACTGGTCGACCCGGCCGTCCGTCGCGCCGTGGAACAGCAGCGGCTCGACCCGGCCGCGGGACTGGTTGCGCTTGGCCCACAGCTCGATGGTGAAGTCACGGTTCGACAGGTCGAGCGAGGGAGTGAGCTGGGCCTTGGTCCCGTTGACGAACTGCCAGGCCGGCAGCGCGGCCGGGGCGAGCGCCAGGGAGTAGCCCGATCCGTCCGTCCTGGCGTGGACGATCCGGCCCCCTCCGGCCTCGGGATTGACCCAGGCCTCCAGGCTCAGGTCGCCGGTCGGGGCGATGTTCTGCTGCTTGCCGGCGGGCAGGGTCAGGTACTGCTCCTTGCCGTCGAACAGGAAGGCCCGGCCGGGCAGCTCGGCCCGCCAGCGGCAGCCGCGCCCGGTGACCGCGGCCTTGGCCGTGCCGTTGGGCACGGACTCGACTCCGCCCGTGCTCAGCGTGACCAGGCGGGAGCCGACGGAGAGCAGCACCCCGGGGCGGGTGGACCGCGCCCGGGCCCAGTCGTAGCCGACCAGGCTCAGCTTGTCGCCGGGCTTGGCCGTCACGCTCTTCGCCGTCAGTTCCAGCGACTTGGCGCCGATCGGGGCGTCGGCGGCCACGGCGTAGCCGGTGCCGCCGATCTGCAGGTGGGTCTTGGCCGGGACGGCGACGGTGGTGGGCGCGGTGAGTTCCACGGTGCTGCCCGTCACCCGGGCGACGGCGCCGAGCGTCACCGGGCGGCCGGGGCTGCCGACCAGCGCGGCGGCCATCTGCTCGGCCCTGCGCGGCAGGGAGCGCCAGGTCTCGGTGTCCGCGCCGACGGTGATCGTCAGGTCGCAGCGGCCGGGGGCGTCGCCGTCGGTGACGGTGATCGTGGCGCTGTCCAGGGGGACGGCCGGGTCCCGGGCGAGGAAGACGAGCGTGCCGCTGTCGGCGGTGAGGGTCCGGGTGCCGCGCAGGACGGCGGTGTCGTAGTACGCGGCGAAGAACTGGTCGTCGGCACCGCGGAAGTACAGCACGAGGTTGCCGGTGCCGCTGTCCAGCAGCGCGGGCCGGTCGGTGCCCCGGGCGAACTCCAGCAGGCCACCGCTCAGGCTCAGGCCGGTGCTGTCCACCGCGAGCAGCGGCATCGCGACCGTGAGGTCGTCGTCGCCCTGGAGCGCACCCGAGAGCTTCGCCAACTGGGTCCGGGCGTCGGCGAGTTCGGCCTGCTTGGCGGTCAGGTTGAGCTGCAGCTCCGCGATCCGCTGCTGGGCCTTGAGCGCCTCCTGGAGGAGCGCGCGTGCGGTGTCCATCTGCGCCTTGGCCGCGAAGTAGCGCTGGTCGACCCCCGACCGCATGGCCACCTGGGTCATCCGGAACAGGCCCGACTCCGCCTTGAGGCACTCGCTCGACTGGAGCACCAGGGCCAACTGGGTGGTGGAGGGGGATCCGAACGCGAGCCGGCTCGCCCGGTTGACCAAGCGGACGCAGTCGCCCTCGGTGACCAGCTGGAACTGCGCGGCCCGGTTGCCCGGGTCTCGGGGGCGCAGGTACAACTGGGCGTTCTCCGCCGTCGAGTTGCCCACGA
Source organism: Kitasatospora sp. NPDC004289 (assembly GCF_053602875.1). Lineage (NCBI taxonomy): Bacteria > Bacillati > Actinomycetota > Actinomycetes > Kitasatosporales > Streptomycetaceae > Kitasatospora > Kitasatospora sp. NPDC004289. The sequence goes on from NZ_JBSGEL010000003.1 coordinate 81,300, forward strand.
CACGGACGTCCTTGTTGAACCGGTGGGAGACCAGCCAGTAGCAGGGCCTGCCGTCCTGGCTCTCGCCGACGGCGTCGAACCGCCAGGACGTGAAGACGCTGTCGAGGACGAACACAGCGCCGCTCTCCGCCTGGTTGTCAGCGCCGCCGAGCCACTGCAGCGTGCCGCCGGGCACCACCCGCGGGGTCTTGAGCTCGATGTTGTAGATCCAGGAGGTCACCAGGTCCTTCTCGGCGAGGTACTGCTGCTCCAGGAGATCGAACCCGGGCTTGAGCCGGTCGTGCTCCGCCTGGCACTCGGCCAGCCGTCCGGCCGCGCCCTTCAGCCTGTTGATGTCCGCCTCGACGGCGGCGACCTCCGGCTCCAGCCGCTTGATGAGCTGCTGCAGGGTGCTGGCCTGCTCCGAGTCCTGGCCCTTGGTCGGGCGCTTGAGCACCTGCGGGTCCAGCACGTCCGGCACCTGGGCCAGCCGGCCGTCGCGGCCCACCGCGAAGTCCAGGGTGGCCACGGCGGGCTCCTGGCCGTACTTGGCGGCGAAGGCCAGCATCACCCGGGCCTGGCGCTTGGCGGGCTTGGGGTCGGCGCGGTAGCCCGCGACGACGTTCTCCTGCTGGTGGTAGAGAAGGGCCGACATGCCGGAGACCACCGAGCGGCCCTTGAGGGTGAAGCTGTCGCGCCGCACCCCGGGGTGCTCGCCGACCGGGGCGTCCGAGCCGGTCCACTGCGCGTTGCCCTTGAGCGTGGCGTGCCCGGCGTGGTCGCTCTGGTCGTGGGCGGTGGTGCCGGTGCCCTCGTCGAAGCGGTAGTAGGCCACCAGGCCCGGCTCGTTGCCGATCAGCCGGTTGTTCAGGTCCGCGGTGAGTTCGGCCGCCGAGCGCACCCGGTTCCAGATCCGCAGCTCGTCGAGGTCGCCGTCGAAGAAGCTGTCGGCGCCGCCGGAGCTCTGCTTGCCGACCAGGGTGGTCGCGCCGGCTGCGGGCGTGAACGGCAGCGCCGCGCTGCCGGCCGGCCTGCCGTTGACGTACAGCTTCGCCGTGGTGCCGTCGAAGGTGGCGGCGACGTGGGCCCAGGTGTCCGCCGTGAGCGTCTCGGTGGAGGTGAGCGTGGCCGGCGCGCCGTCGTGGGTGAGGAACACCGCGCCGTTGGCGTCCACCCCGAGCAGGTACTCCCCGCCGCGGGCCAGCACCGGGCCCTCGAGGGCGGCGGGCTTGACCCACGCCTCGATCGAGTAGGGCTTCCCGCCGAAGTGCAGCGGTGTCCGGTCGCCCAGGTCGAGGTGGGCGTCGACGCCGTCCAGGCGCAGCGCGGTCTCCGCGTGCCCCTCGCTGCCGGTCACCGGCACGAGTTCGCGGCCGGTGAAGGGGCAGGTGCCAGGGCTGCGTTCGAACACCGAGTCCCGGTAGGCCGGGTCGGGGCTGGTCCAGAATCGGGTGCCCTGGGTGTTGAACAGCCCCTGGGCGCCCTGCTCGATGTTGAAGCTGTCGACCCGTCCGGTAGCGTCGTTGTGCGCGAACAGCTGCCAGCGCTGCACGTTGGCGACGGCGGTCGGCACCAGCACGACGGCGAACCGGCCCTGGGTGAGGTTCTTGACGAAGGACAGCTCCTGGGTCGGCTCGTGGAACGGGCGGCCCTCCATGTCCTCGGTGCCCAGACTGTCCTTGGCCGACTCCGGGCGGGTCGCGTGCCGGGAGCGCTTGAACCGCACCTCCAGCACCGGCTTCAGCCTGCCGTCCACCAGCACGAACCGGTCGACGAGCAGGGTGTCGCGCACCAGCGGCACCTTCTTCGCGGCGCTGGGCACGTAGTCGGTGCGGGACGGATCCCCCGAGCTGCCGCCGCCGGACAGCTTGTACACCGCGTCCGGGTGCGTCCCGCCGACCGACTGACGCAGGATCACCACGTACGTGCCGTCGGACATCACGTGGAACGGGGCGTCCGCCGTCAGCCGGGCGGTGCTGGACAGGAACGGGTCGATCTCCGCGGCGGCCGGCCGCTCGTCGGCACCGGCCTCCGCCCCGCCCCGCTTGACCGTTGGCATCGCCGTCGCACCGACCGCCGCGTACCCCACCTCGGCGATCTCCCGGGGGAAGGCCACCTCGGCCGGGTTGTCGCTCCAGTACGCCGAGTCCACCTCCCCCTTGGCCGCCGGGCCGGACAGGTCCAGCACCGTGTAGACGAGCCGGCGGGCGGCGTCCATCGCGAAGGCGATCGTCGTGCCCTGGTGCCGGGCCATCGTCACGTGCCGGTACGACCGGTCCCCGTACGTCTTGAGCAGGGAGTCCTGAACTGCCACCGTTCCCCTTCCAGGCGCGTGGAACACCGACCCGGGGCCGTGCGGTCCGGGGCCGGCGGCGAGTGTGCGAATCAGTCCTGATGGAGCGTCAGCGAGTCTGGCAGGTGCGTTCGAAGTGAAGAGTCGGTTCCGGAGCTACTCGCACCGCACACGGCTTGAACGCGGTGCGGATGGCCGGAGTTCACTCATCCGACGACGTGGCCCAGGCTCCCGGGCTCCTACGGGTAAGCCCGGCGAGCCGTGGAACCGCCCCACGACCGACGCGGCCCGTGGCCCGCGGGCTCGCCGTCGATGCGGCCCGGCGGCGCCTTGTGACCGGCGCCGTCCCGTCGGGCTCCCCCCGCGTTGTGGCCCACTGGTCGTCCGACAGATCCCCACGCCCCATGCGAGGAGCCTGGCATCGAGCCGGATCACCTTCTGAAACTGTGACTGTGCGTTCTGGTTGGCGAGTTGGGCGATTCTTCCCCCCTGCTGGCCGTGACTTGGGAAGATCAACTGGGGCGTCGAGCGGCGCCCGCCGAACCCTGGAGGATCCCCGTGAGTGAGACCACCCCCGCCCTGCCCGCCCCGACCATCGCCGACAGCAACGTCGTGGACCTCGCCGATGTCCAGAACGGCCTGAACGTCACCATTCCCGCCTACGCCGACTTCTCGGCGGGCGACCAGATCCGGCTCTTCCGGGACGGCACCAGCGCCACTGACCCCATCACCGTCCCCGAGGGCGAGGGCGACCAGCCGATCTCCATCGACATCCCGCGCTCCGCGCTCGAAGCGCTCGGCGACGGCCCCGTCCACTTCACCTACAGCGTCACCGACCGGGCTGGGAACGAGAGCGCGCCCTCCGAGCCCGTCGTCCTCACCATCGCCGACCAGGCCTGACGCCACCCCTGCGCGAGCCGGTTCGGCGGCGGGAGCAAGGCCGGCCGCTCGCGGATCGGCAGTAGCCACCGCCCACAGCGCCATCGCGGCCACGGCTCAGGACGGGTACGGGTACCCGATGGGCCTGGCCGCGATGGGCACTGTTCAGGCGTCGGCACCTGAACGGCTGGAGGCTGCTCTCGACCGCCGGCGCTCAACTCGCCAAGCGCGACGCTCAGTCACGACCGGAGGGTCCTGGCCGGCGCCCCGCCGGATCAGGGCCTGTTGTTGCCGGCCCCGCGACCGGTGGGGTCAGCTGGGCAGGATGATCGAGGCGGTGCTGCTGCGGAAGTTGGAGACGCGGGCGTACTGCTCCTGGTTCCGCTTGGCGTCCGAGCTCTCCAAGGGGGACTTCTCGTTCCACCAGTAGCCGCGCGTCTTCTCCGTATTGGCGGTGAACAGACGCGCCTCGTACTCGGCCCCTGGCTTCACCCCGGTGAAGACCTTCTGGAAGCGCCAGTAGCCGGTCTTCGAGCTCTCGGAGAACTGGGCATGGCCTACTACGGTGCCCCGATCGCCGCCCTCCTTCAGGTAGAAGTCGACCGCGAGGTGCGGTGTGTACATGCCACCGTAGTTCTCCCGGTACCAGGCCCAGAAAAAGTAGTACTGGGCCCACGCCTCGAAGTGGACGACCAGCGCCTGCTCACCGTTGTTGAGCGTGACGGGGGTGAGGAGGAACCGGTGCTCCAGGCGGGACCAGTCCTGGCTGCCGTAGGCCCGCAGGAGCTTGCCCGAGACCGTCTCGCCCCGGCTGGCCACGTCCGCCAGGGTCGGCGGAGCGGGAGGTGCGGGCGGGGTGGGCGGCACGTAGCGGTCGACGCCCCGGTGGACCAGCAGCAGGGCCCGCCGCTCGTCACCGGCCGGGCCCTCCGTGAACGGCAGCAGGGCCGGGGTGTTGTTGGAGTCGTGGCCCTCCAGCTTGACCGGGCTGGTCCAGTCGCTCTCACCGGTCCAGGTGGTGTGGATCAGATGGTCACTGGAGACGGCCGGGTAGACGGCGTGGAGCTTGCCGTCGAAGGAGGCCAGCGCGGCGCCACGCCGAGACATCCACAGCTCCCCTCCCTCCTCGTCGAAGACGTCCGGGAAACCGTTGTCCTCGCTCCATGCGGTGCCGTCGAACACGGCGTGCACCAGCTCGCCCCCCTGCTTCGCCGCATCCAACGGCCCGGTGCCGAAGTCGAAGCGCAGGCTCTGGCGCGCGAGCGCGTGCAGCTTGCCGTCGTGCACCGCCAGGGCCACGTTGCCCGGCCACCCGTGCTGGTCGAAGGCTCGCTGGTTGAGCAGGTCCATGACGGCGCCCCGGTGCGGCAGGAGCTTGCCGAGGATGCTTTCCAGGGCCGTGACGTCACCCGACGTGCGGAGCGCCTCCAACGCCGCTTCACGGTCCGCGGTGGCGACGGAACCGTCGGGATCGACGGCCGACGTCCACCCGCCGTCGACGCCACGGACCCAGTGCTGGAGGTACCTGGTCTGGGGGTCCACGAAGACCAGGTGCACGGCCCCGTTGAACACGGCCAGCCCCGGAGCCAGGGGCAGGTAGGCGGTCACCGGGATCTGGCGGGGTTCAGCCCACGTCGGGCTCCCGTCGACCATGTCCAGCTGGGTCTCCCACAGCGACGTCGACCGGATTCGCTGACCGTCGGACGAAGAGCCGCCGTCACTCGTCGACTCGATGCGGGTGAAGACCATGCGTACGGTGCCGTTGTCGTTGACCAGGGCCGGGGTCTCGGCACTCGCGATCGCGTCCGCATCCGCGTCGGGGGTCCACCTGCGGGCCCTGTCCAGGGCTTCGGCGGCGGCAGCGACGCTCTCCTGCTGCTTGCGCTTGTCCTCGTCGCTCGCACCCTCGGGCAACGGCGCACCGGCCTGCTCCAGCGCGGCGATCAGCGGGAGCAGCGCGGAGGGGGTGAAGGAGGTCCACTTGAGGGGGAGCTGCTTGTGCGTTCCTTCCCTGGCGCCACGGTGTGCGCAGTACAGCGCGCCGTTCGCCTCGACCAAGGCGGGCGCGGCGACGCTGAGATGGTCCGCGAAGGCCGTGTCCTGGCTCCATCCGTGCTCGGCGGTGTACACCGCCCGCCACAGGTTCTGGTCATCCTGCTGCTGAACTTCGTCCACCATGCGGCACTCCCTGATAGATGATCACGACCGAGCCGAACGTAGCCGTCTGATCAGCGTCAGGTGGTGGCTTTGCGTACATGCCACCGGCAGAGGCAGAAATTCGCCGCCCGCTCTTGACGACGCCTACGTCCTGTTCACGCGACACGCGCCGCTCAGTGCGACCGGGGCTCACACGGCGTTGCGCTCGAGGGGTGCATGCTGCGCGGCAGGATGGTCGGCCGGCCAGAGGGCTGGGCGGTTTCGATCATGTGCGTGACCGACTGGGCAGGGACGGACTACGGTGTCCGTCGGTCTCGCCGTCGGTCCAAAGGGGCATCAGAAGCCATGCGTGTTCGGACTCCTGGGGGTCTCGGCCGACCGACCTTCTTGTGCGGCACGCACCCGAGCGCGGCACCCGGCCCCACCACGGCAGCTCAGCGCCTCGGCTCAGGTGTCGTAGCAACCGTCCCAGGGCGCGGTGAAACCCAGGCCGTCGGGGTAGAGCTCGACCCACACGCCGCGGCCCTCGCCCTCCTCCTCCCCGTCCTCGCCCGGCTCTCCGTCCTCGTCCTCCTCGACGACCAGGCCGAACACGGCTTCCTCGAACCGGACTTCGAAGGGCGCGATCGCGATGTCCTGGTACTGCCGGTCCGGAAGGGCGTCCAGCCACTCGGCGAGCAGCAGCCCTGCCGCGTCGACCGCCTTCCGCTCGCCGTCGGCCGTGGTGCCGGTGAACTGGATACGCGAGTCCAGGTGACGGCCGGCCTCGTCGAACCGGTGCAGCACGCTGTACCAGCGCTTCCGGGACTGCCAGTCGCCGTCGCTCCAGTCCTGGGGCAGCGTCGCGGTGACCGAGGCGAAGAACTGGCCGCCCCGGCATCGTCCGATGGTGCTCGTGCGGTAGTCGGGTTCGTGCCTGATCGGGATGACCTCGGGAACGCTCATGACCGGAACCATAGGCGCCACCTGGGACAACCGGCGGCGGACGGCTGACCGGTCGGCCCGCTCATCTCCACAGGGCGAGGAAGGAGAGGGCGGCGACGCCAGCCCCGATGCCCGCAAGAGCGAGGACGAGCGGCCACCGTGCCCCTCCCTCAACGCCCTTGGGACCGACCGAAGGGGCCGACGCACCGTGGACGACGTGTGACGCCACCCTCATGGAGCTCGGCTCGGCCGTCCCCCAGTCCCCCACCGCCGGGTACCCGAACGGCGGCTGCTGCGGCGGGAAGCCCTGCGGTTGCGGCAGGCCCCACGGGTTGGTCTGCGACCCCTGCCCCGTCACCACCGGGAACGGCTCGTCCAGGACGAGGTCCAGCCAGACGGTGGGCTCGGCGCTCCAGCGCCCGTCCGCGCCGCGCAGCAGGAGGCCCCCGTCCCCTCGGCGGCGCCAGCGCCGCCCCTGGACGTCGGTGTACTCCGCGTGGATCTCCGCCAACTGCGCCCGCGTACCTTCCGGCATCCCCGGAACGGGGACGACGGCCTCCCCCGTCGAGGGGGTGTCGGAGGACAGGTACAGGTCCAGAGCCCGGCCACCCGGGGTGATCTCCGTGTCCCGCCAGTACAGCCGTACCTCCGTCACGGGATGCCGGCCCCGGTAAGCGGCCCGCACCGCGTTCCCGACCGGCTCGACGGTGAAGTCCCGTGCAGACATCAGGAGTTGTTGCCGCTCCCGCCGCCGCTCGGCCTGCTCCTCCTGCTCGGCCCGCTGCCTGCCGGCCAGCTCGGCGCGGCGCTCGGCCTCCTCGGCACGCCGCTCGGCCGACTCCGCCGACCGCCGGGCCCGCTCGGAGTCCTCGATCTGGCGCCGGAGCTGCTCGCCCTGCAGCTTCACCAGCGCCGCCTGGCTCCGGTATCCGGCCACACCGATCCCGACGCCCGCCAGGGTGCTGAACGCCCCCACCACGGCGACGATCGTCTCGATCACCCTCGTCTCCCCCGTTCCGTCGGCGAACAGCTTGCCCGTCCACGGTCACGCCTGTCCGGCGAACGGCCACAACGCCCTGAGGTAGCGTCAGGGAATGACCGCCTCGACTCCCGTACGGCTCGCCACCTTCAACGTCCTGCACGGGCGGACGGTCGGCGACCCCGGCCCGGTGGCCGTCGGGGCGCTGGTGGAGGCCGTGGCCGCCCTCGACGCCGAGGTGACGGTGCTTCAGGAGCTGGACCGCTTCCAGGAACGCTCCGGCCGGGTCGACCAGGCCCGCGCCGTCGCGGAGGCGCTCGGGCCGGTGGAGTGGCGGTACGCTTCCGCGTTCCACGCCCGGGCCAGGGAAGGGCGCAGCTGGGTCCGCGAGCGCTCGGAGCCGGGCCTGCGGGTCTACGGCCCGCCCGGGACCGGGCACGACGGGACGGCTCCCTCGCACGGCATCGCACTGCTGTCGCGGCTGCCCGTCCACCACTGGCGGGCACGGCGTTTCGCGGAGCCGCCGGTCGCGGCGCTGCTCCCCTCCCCCTCCTCGCGCGGCCTCCGGGTGGTGCGGGACCATCCCCGGGTGGCGCTGGCGGCGGTCCTGGAAGGCCGGCGAGGACCCTTCACGGCGGTGGCGCTCCACCTGTCCTTCGTCCCGGGCTGGAACGTCCGCCAGCTCCTCGCCGTCCGGAGGTGGATCGCCGACCTGCCCCAACCACACGTCCTGCTCGGCGACTTGAACCTCCCGGGCGCCGTCCCGACGACCGTCCTGGGCCGCGGCTGGCACCCCACCGCCCGCGCCCGGACCTTCCCCGCCCACCACCCGCGGCTCCAACTCGACCACGTCCTCACCACCGGCCCCGGCCCCCACCGGCCGGTACGGGTGGCTCGGCCGCCGATCTCCGACCACCTCCCCCTGGTGGTCGAACTCCCCCTCTAACGCTCGGACCGAGTTCCCTCCGGGGCGAACGGGTGCCGGAAGGTGAAGCCGTCCGCCGTGACGCCGTGCTCGTGGAGGCGTTCCATCCTCGAGGCCCCGTCGCCCCAGGTGGGCACCGCACCGTCAGGAACCCACCACATGACGTGGGTCGGGTGGCCCGACCTCTCGAACCAGTCGTGACGCCGACTCAGCGCCTCGCGGTGCAGCCCGCCGTACACCGCCTCGAAGGCCGCGTCCTCATCCGTCCAGAGCGACAGCGTCGCCGCCAACGCCGTACTCTCCGCCGTCCGCCCCTTCCGGTACCAGCCCGGCACCGCGAACTCCCCCCACACCCCCCAGTCCGCCCCGAAGAGCTCTCCCGGTCCCCCGGCCACCGGTTCGGCGTGGGCCAGGTACCCGGGCTGCCGGCTGATCTCGCGGTAGACCGACTCCCCGCTCTCGTACAGCTCACGGGTGAGCGTCCCCGGATCGGCCAACGGCAACTTCAGAACTCCGAACGTGTACAGCGCCAGCTGCGGCATGCGTCCCTCCCCGGTTCCGGGGGTCCGGGTACGGGACCCCCTTGCACGCGTGGGCGGTCACCCACGAGCGGGTGAGGCTAGTCGCCTTCCCCGATCATGTCGAAGTTGCGTTTTCGGTGCCGGGGTGGCCTCCCGGACGAGTCTCAGCGGTGCTCGGGGTTCTCGAAGTCGTAGCGGCAGCCGGCGTCCCAGCCGGAGCGCTGGTTGCCGTGGGCGGGGATGCCGCCGGCGTCCTTGAGGAGGCGGGCGAGGTGGAGGAGGTTCCAGGTCATGAAGGTGGTGTTGCGGTTGGTGAAGTCGTTCTCCGGGCCACCCGATCCCTCGTCGAGGTAGGACGGGCCGGGGCCGGCCGGGCCGACCCAGCCGGCGTCGGCCTGGGGCGGGATGGTGTAGCCGAGGTGCTGGAGGCTGTAGAGGACGTTCATGGCGCAGTGCTTGGCGCCGTCCTCGTTGCCGGTGATCAGGCAGCCACCGACGCGGCCGTAGTAGGCGTACTGGCCCTGGGAGTTGAGGATGGAGGAGCAGGCGTAGAGCCGCTCGATGGTCTGCTTCATCACCGAGGAGTTGTCCCCGAGCCAGACCGGCCCCGCCAGGATCAGGATGTCGGCGGACATCACCTGGCTGTAGACCACCGGCCACTCGTCGGTCTCCCAGCCGTGCTCGGTCATGTCCGGCCAGACCCCGGTGGCGATGTCCAGGTCGACCGGCCGCAGCACATCGACGGCCACGCCCTGGCGCTGCATGATGCCGGTGCTGATGTCGATCAGCCCCTGGGTGTGGCTGCGCTCCGGGGAGCGCTTGAGCGTGCAGTTGAGCACGATCGCGCGCAGGTCGGCGTAGGAGGTCCCGGGTTCGGTGGTCATCACGTGCTCCTGGTGAACGGTCGGGGCCCGGCGGGTGGGTGGTGGGCCCAGCTGACCACGTCGGGCGCCGCACCCCCGGGAGGACACGCCGCCGAGGTCACGGAGTGCGGGCGGGGCAGTTGACGGAGCGCCGTCGGGGGCCGGAGGTGCCGGGAGGGGCGGCTGAGAATTCGTCAGGGTGGGGCGGGGACTGGGCCGTTCGGGGTACCTGTCCGCCTGCCGTCGTGGGATCGGGCACGGGCCCGGTCAAGCTGGGTGGGGCCGCCCGTAGGGGGCGGTCGCGGAGGGGAGTCGGACGTGGGTGGGAAGTCGCCGAACGTGCAGGCGGTGCTGGCGGCACCGAGTCGGGCCGCGCTGTTCCTGGTGATGACCGTGGAGGCCGGCGGCGAGCCGGTGGTGCGGGAGTTGTTGGGGGATCTGGCGGGGCTGGTGCGGTCGGTGGGGTTCCGTCGGCCGGCGGACCGGCTGACCTGTGTGGCGGGGATCGGCTCGCAGGCCTGGGACCGACTGTTCGGCGGGCCGCGGCCGGCCGGACTGCACCCCTTCGTGCCGCTGCGCGGCGCGCGGCACACCGCCCCCTCGACCCCGGGCGATGTGGTCTTCCACGTCCGGGCGCAGCAGGCCGACCTCTGTTTCGAGCTGGGCACCCTGATCACCCGTCGGATGGCGGGTGCGGTGCGGGTGGTGGACGAGGTGCAGGGCTTCACCTACTTCGACCAACGCGACCTGCTGGGCTTCGTCGACGGCACCGAGAACCCGGAGGGGAACCCGGCCGTGGAGGCGGTCCACATCGGGGACGAGGACCCGGACTTCGCCGGCGGGAGCTACCTGATCGTGCAGAAGTACCTGCACGACCTGGACGGTTGGGACCGGATCGGCTCGGACGCGCAGGAGCGGGTGATCGGCCGGACCAAGCTCTCCGACGTCGAACTCCCCGACGGCGTGCAGGCGTCGGACTCGCACGTGGCGGTCAACCAGGTGCTGGACGAGGACGGCGAGGAGCGCCAGATCTACCGCGCCAACATGCCGTTCGGCTCGCCCGGGCGGGGTGAGTACGGGACCTACTTCGCCGGGTACTGCCGCACGCCGGAGGTCACCGAGCAGATGCTGCGGAACATGTTCCTCGGCACCGACGAGGCCTCCCACGACCGGATCCTGGACTTCTCCACCGCCGTCACCGGAAGCCTCTTCCACGTCCCGACCGCCGACTTCCTGGAGGACGGGCCGGCCGCCGACCCGGACGCCTCCACCAGCGAGCGTCAACAGCCGGAGAAGGACGGCTCGTTGGGGATCGGCAGCCTCAAGCCCGCTCCCGTCCGGGCCGATTGAACCGTCCCCCAGTGAAAGCACCGTGAACCCGTGGACAACCTGCACCGCGCACTGGCCCCGATCAGCGAGACCGCCTGGGCCGAGATCGAGGAGGAGGCCCGCCGGACCTTCGTCCTGCACCTGGCCGGTCGCCGGGTGGTGGACCTCTCCGGTCCGGCCGGGCCGGCGCTGGCCGCGGTCGGCACCGGGCACCTGACCCCGCTGCCGCCGCCCGCCGAGGGCCTGCGGGCCCGGGCCCACCAGGTGCGCCCGGTGGTGGAGTTGAGGACGCGCTTCACGCTGAGCCGGGACGCGGTGGACGACGTGGAGCGCGGGTCGAAGGACAGCGACTGGCAGCCGGTCAAGGACGCGGCCCGGACCATGGCGATGGCCGAGGACCGGGCGGTCTTCGACGGCTGGCCGGAGGCCGGGATCTCCGGGCTGCGGGCCGCCGCCGACAATCCGCCGGTGGCGCTGCCGCAGGACGTCACCGCCTACCCCGACACCGTCAGCCACGCACTCTCCACCCTGCGGCTGGCGGGCGTCGGCGGCCCGTACGCGCTGCTGCTGGGCGCGGACGCGTACACCGCCGTCAACGAGACCTCCGACCACGGCTACCCGATCCGTCAGCACATCGCCCGCGCCCTGGACTGCCCGCTGATCTGGGCCCCGGCGCTGACCGGCGGAGTGCTGCTCTCCACCCGGGGCGGCGACTTCGAGCTGCACCTGGGCCAGGACCTCTCCATCGGGTACCTGCGGCACGACGCCGACACGGTGGAGCTCTACCTCCAGCAGGCGCTCACCTTCAGCCTGTACTCCCCCGAGGCCGCCGTCCCGTTGGTCTGAGCGGTCCCCGTTCTCCGGTGTGAGCTCTCGGACAAGCGCCCGGGTCGAGTGGTGCGGGTCAGTGCCGATCGAACGCCAGGTCCCGGGGCCGCACGTGCTCGCGCGGGCCCGCCGCCCGCAGGACCACGTCCAGCACCCGTGCCGGATCGGCGGCGTAGGCGTGCGAGAACCACGCCATGTTGGCCTCCACCACGGCCCAGCGGTGGCCCGGGCGGTACGGGTCGAGCAGCTGCCCGACGTCCACGACGACGGCGCTCGGCAAGGTGTGCCCGGCCTCGGCGACCAGCCGGTCGGCGAACTCGGTGATCTCCGCCGCGATCGCCCGCTCCGCGAGGCCCGTGGCGAGCGGGCGGGGATCGAACGGGCGGGGATCGAGCCGGCCGAACGCCGCGTACCGGCTCGCCGCAGCGATCTGACCGTCCAGCAGGAAGAGCCGGTACTCCGCGGCGAAGGTCACCACCTCGGACAGCAGGACCGGCGTCGCCGGGTCCAGGTCGGAGGGCAGCCGCGAGCCGTCGGTGTGGATGCCGGGGGGAAAGGACTTGTCACGTGGCGGCTTGACGAACGTCGGCCGGTCGAGCGCCCACACATCCGCCACGGTCGCGGTCCGGACCGACCGGCCGGTGAACTCCTCCGACAGTTCGGCGAGCCAGTCGTCCCCGGGCTCCAGGAGCGCGAACCCGAGCCGGCCCGCCAGTCCGGCACCCGCGATCGGCCCGCCGTACCAGTACGCGGGGCCCACCAGTCCGGGCTCCTCGGCGGCCCTGACCGCCATCCCACGGCCCGCCGCCTCCGCAGCCAGCAGCTCCATCGTCGACGTCCGCCGCCCGGGCATGACCAGCACCGCGATCCCCTCTCCCTCACAGAGGCACCACGCTAGCCTCGCCCTCCCCCCACCGCAGCCGAGATTCCCCGCCACGGCGCCCACGCCCACCGGACCCGCTCCACCGCCCCCGGGGACACCGCCCCCGGGGACACCGCCCGCTGCACGGTGCTGTGGATCGCGAAGACCTGCTCCAGCGACGAATCCGCACGAAGGGCAGTCAGTTCGGTGCGGAGGCGCGGCCGGAGGAGGCACGACGGCGGCGGCGGAGGTCCGCCAGGGCACTGGCCATCGCCGCCGCCTCGAAGCCGAGCGCCACCAGGATGCCCACCTGGAAGGCCGAGGCCCAGGAGTGGCCGCCCGCCAGGTGGGCGAAGAAGGCGGCCCCGACGCAGGCGACGCCGATCGCGGTGCCGAGCCGCTGCGCGGTCTGCAGCACGCCGCCCGCCGTACCGGCCCGCACCACCGGGACGTCGGCCAGGGCCAGCGCCAGGTTGGGGGCGATCACCAGCCCGGAGCCGACGCCGGCCAGCAGCAGCGGCCCGGCCGTCGCCCAGCCGGCGTTCCGCCCCGGCACCAGGTGGACGGCGAGGGCGGCCAGTGCCGTGCCGGCGAGCACCAGGACCAGGCCGGCCACGATCAGGGACCGCCCGTGCCGGGTCACCAGCCGTCCGCCCACGGCCGCCGAGACGGCCGAGCCCGCCGCGAACGGGGTGACGGCGAGGCCGGCCGCCAGGGCGCTGTAGCCGAGCCCGTTCTGGAGGTAGAGGGTGAAGATGAAGAAGATCGTGGTGAAGCCCGCGAAGTAGAGCATCCCGAGCACCGCGCCCCAGACGTACGAGCCGGCCCGGAACAGCGCCAGGTCCACCAGCGGTACGCCCCCGGCCCGGGCGGTGCGCCGCTCCCAGAGGGCGAAGAGGGCCAGCAGGGCCAGACCGAGCGGGATCAGCCACCACTTCGCGGCTCCCTTCCACTGCTGCTCCTGGATCAGCGGGAGCAGCACGGCGACCAGGCCGGTGCCGAGCAGCAGCACCCCGACCCCGTCGATCCGCCGCCCCAGGCCGCCCTGCGAGGAGCCGCAGCCGGCCCGGCCCGGGATCAGGCGCAGGGCCAGCAGGAAGGCCACGATCCCGATCGGCACGTTGACGAAGAACACCCAGCGCCAGCCGTCCGCCGGTCCGGCCGCCTCGATCAGCAGGCCTCCGGCCAGCGGGCCGACGGCGGTGGCCAGACCGACGGTGGTGCCGAAGTAGCCGAAGGCGCGGCTGCGTTCGGGGCCGGTGAACATCTCCTGGATGAGTCCCGAGATCTGAGGCCCCACCAAGCCCGAGGCCACTCCCTGGAGCAGCCGGAACACCACCAGGGCGAGGGCGGTCGGGGCCAGGCCGCAGGCGGCCGAGGCGGCGGTGAACGCGGCCAGGCCGGTCAGGAAGGCCGTCCTGCGCCCCCACATGTCGCCGAGCACGCCGGCCGGGATCAGGGTCAGTCCGAAGGTGAGCGCGTAGCCGGAGAGCACCCAGGAGAGCTCGGCCGGGCCGGCGTCCAGGCCCCGGTCGATCGAGGGCAGGGCGACGTTGACGATCGAGACGTCCAGCAGGCTCATGAAGCCGACCAGCAGGCAGACGCCGAGCGCCTTCCAGCGGCGGCCGCGGTCGGCGGCCGCCGTCACCCCGCCCTCCGGGTGCGGCCCGGCCGCTGACGGGTGGTCACCTGGTGGGCGGCGGGGGTTCAGCGGTACTCGTCCCGGGCCTGGGCCAGGTCGTCGGCGATGGTGAAGGCGATCGCCTCGTCCAGCGACTCGTCGCGGCTGCCGTCCGCGAACTCGGCGTCGCGGTCCTGGTCGGCGTCGACCAGGTGGACGGCGGCCTCCTCGGCGCCGGCGGCCCCGGCGTCCGGGCCGACGTCGAAGCCGGTGACGTCGTCCTCGCCGCCGAGCAGGCGGCCGGCCCGGGGGGACGGTCCGTCGGTCCAGCGGTCGTCGACCACCTCCGGGACGACGTCCGGCTCCTCCTCGGCGAGGTGCTGGTCGAGGGACTCGCCGGCCTGGGCCTCGGCGGCCGTGGTGCCGTAGGCGGTGGCGCCCTGGTAGCCGTCGGCGGGGATGACGCCGGTGTCGAGCGGGTCGTCGTCGAGGCGGTCGGTGAGCAGGCTGTCCGCCGGTTCGAGCACTCCGTCGTCCTCGGCCGGGAGGTCCTGATCGTCCCAGTCCGCCATCAGACACCTCCCTGGTGCGGTGCCGGCACTGCGTGCCCGGTCATGCCCATGCTTCGCACCCGCGCGGCCGGGTGCAACTCAGCGTGCCCGCCCGAGGGGCCGACCGGGTGGGGCCGCCCGGAGCGCGGCGGGTGTCGTGCCGTACCAGCGGCGGACCGCCCGCCTCAGGGCCCGGGCGTCGGCGTAGCCGCTCCGGGCGGCCACCGCGTCGACGCCGAGGTCGGTGCGCCGGAGCAGCCTGACGACATCGGCCCGGCGCAGGTCCTCCACCTCGGCGGTCCAGGTGGTGCCGTGGTCGTCCAGCCGGCGTTGCAGGGTGCGGGGGCTGAGGTTGAGCCGGCGTGCGACCAGCGCCAGCGTGGGGGCGGCCTCGGTGTCGGCGGCGACGGCTCCGAGGGCGGCGTGGAAGAGGTCCAGCCAGCCGTGCACGGCCACCGCGCCCGCGATGTTCTGTTCGGCGTGCCGGCGCAGCACGGCCGAGAGTCCGGGCTGGGCGTGCGGGGTCGGGGAGTTCAGGTCCGCGGCGAGGAAGGTCATCGAGCCGACCGGTGCCTCGAACTCGATCGAGCGGGTCCCGTAGAGCTCTGCCAGCTCCCGGTGCCGGCCCGGGGCAGTGGTGCTCAGCGTGACGTGCACCGGCACCAGCGCGCGGCGGGCGGCGGCGCTCAGCCGCTGTTGGAAGAGGGCGAGCGCGCCGGCCCGGACGGCGGCGGCCCCCTCGTGGGACATGTCGGCGCGGTTGACGTGGGTGAGGGTGACCTGGCTGCCGTTCTCGGTCACCTCGACGCCGTCCGTACCGGTGTCGAGGACGGCGCCCAGGTAGCGGACCGCATCCCGCAGGCCTTCCAGCGGGGTCGGGGCCGAGGTGATCAGGTAGTCCCAGACGCCGAGGCTCCCGACCTCGGACTCCCGGGCCAGCACCCGGGCGACCTCGGTCCAGGGGGCCCGGACGGTCATCAGCTCGGCGATCCGGATGCTGGTGGTGGTCGGCGGCCGGCAGAGGTCGTCGTGGAGGTGCTCCGGGTCCAGGCCCACCAGCCGCGCGTACCCCTCGACCGGGACGCCGAGGCGGCGCGCGCCGTCGACGTTCAGCCGGGCCAGGGCGGAGGAGGTCGTCCCCCGGGGCGCGTTCTCGATCACGAGGAGGCAGCATAGGCCCCCTTGGCACGAACGGTCCCCCGCCTGGCGTGCCGGGTCCCTCGGGGAGCGGCCTCGGGCGCCGTAGCGTGGTGGACGCCGAGGCCCGGCCCCGGGAACCGCCTCACGGGGGTGGGCGGTTCCCCGGGGCCGGGTCCGAACGCCGCCGCAGCGGCCGTGAACAGCGGATGAAGAGTCCGTCACGCCCGGATGCCGCCTGAAGGTTCGTCAATGACCCTTTCGGGCAAGATCACCTTCCCGCCCGGGCACCCCTCGCGGCCCGGCGCGCGCGCCCGCCCGTCCCAAGACGCGGGAATTGCGCCAGTGTTGGCCTGTTCGTGGCCCACTGATCGCCCCACCGCACCGTGCGGAGCCCGGAATGATCTCCGGGGCAAGGGTTCACCCGATGGTCGTCTCGCCCTCCAGTCGCCCGTCCATTGGTCTATACCAATTGCGGTACGGTGCTGCCCAGGACGCTGTCGAAACACGCGGCTGTGGGGGCCTCATGACTGTGCATCACCTTCCTCAACCACCTTCCGACCAGGAGCTCTACTGGTACTTCGGACCACAGCGCCGCTGGGTGCTGATCTGCACCTCGCTGGCGTTCAGCTTCACCGCCGTGACGATGCTGACCTTCTCGCTGCGCACCCCCGCCCTCTGGGCCTTCCTCGCGGTGCTGGCGGTGAACCTGGTCGCCCTGGCGCTCTCCTCGCTCAACAGCCTGCGCTCGCGCCGCCTCACCCGGCAGTCGCACGAGGTGCTGGTGAACGCCTGGCACCCGGCCGAGCTGCCCCCCGTCGACCTCTACCTGCCGACCTGCGGTGAGCCGCTGGACGTGCTGGCCAACGCCTACCGCGCGGTCGCCCGGGTCGAGTGGCCGAAGGCGCTCACCGTCTGGGTGCTGGACGACGCCGACCGGCCCGAGGTGGCCGAGCTGGCCGCCGCGCACGGCTACGAGTACGTGGTCCGCCCGGACCGCGGCGCCTTCAAGAAGGCGGGCAACCTCAACCACGCGCTGACGCTCAGCACGGCCGAGTTCGTCGCCATCCTGGACGCCGACTTCGCGCCCCGGCCGGACTTCCTGCGCCACCTGGTGCCGTACTTCGCCGATCCCGGCATCGGCATCGTGCAGAGCCCGCAGTGCTTCGACACCGACGAGACCATGGGCTGGATCCAGCGCGCCGCCGGCTCCGCCCAGGAGTGGTTCTTCCGGTGGATCCAGCCCTCCCGGGACGCCAGTGACGCGGCCATCTGCTGCGGCAGCAACGCGGTCTACCGGCGCACCGCGATCGACGCCGCCGGCGGCTTCGCCAAGCTGGACCACAGCGAGGACCTGTTCACCGGCCTGGCGCTGTACGCCCAGGGCTTCAAGACCCTCTACGTCCCGGTGCTGGTCGCCAAGGGCACCTCGCCGGACAACCTGGCCTCCTTCGTCAACCAGCAGTACCGCTGGGCGATGGGCAACCTGCACCTGCTCGCCACCCCCGAGCTGAAGCGGATCGGCGCGCCCTGGCGGATGCGGCTGTGCTTCTACGAGGGCGTGGTCGGCTACCTGACCACCGTGGTGAACATCTTCGCCGCGCCGCTGCCGCCACTGGTGATGATGTTCTGGTACCCGGACGAGATCCGGCCCTGGCACGTGCTGCCGCTGCTCGCACCGCTCTGGCTCTGGCACGTGCTGCTGCCCCGGATCAGCCGCACCCGCTGGCGGGTCGAGGTGATCCGCGCCAACGTGCTGATGAGCGTCGCCGCCGGTGCCGCGTTCTGGCACACCCTGCGCGGCCGCAGCGCCGCCTGGGTGCCGACCGGCACGGCCGGCCCCGGCAAGAGCAAGTCGGGCAAGCTGGCGCAGCAGGTCACCGTGGTCTCGCTGATCTGGCTGGTCGGCTCGGTCGGCGCCGCCGCCGTGGGCCTGGCGCTCGCGGCGGCCGAGCACGGCATCGCGCCCACCTGGGGCCTCGGGCTCTACCTGCTGGTGCAGTTCCAGATCAGCCTGCCGCTGATCCGCGACCTGCTGATCGAACTGGTGCCGGGCGCCTCGGAGACGGTCGAGTCCCGCAACGCCACCCGGGCCCGCCGGGCGATGCTGCCCCGCCGCTGGCCGGAGGCGCTCGCCGCCACCGCCGCCCTCGTCCTCGTCGCTCTGCTCGCCTCCGGCTGGGTCCGCCCCATGCTGCCCTGGCTGGGCTGAAAGGTCGTCACACCGATGTCCTCGTCCGTCGATTCGGACCTCCGTCCCACCTCCTACGTCATACCCGCGCAGCGCCCCGCGCCCGCGCGCACCACCGCCCCCGGCCGGCCGAGCGGCTTCCGGGCCGACATCGAGGGCCTGCGCGCGCTCGCCGTGCTGGCCGTGCTGGCCTTCCACGCCTCGGTGCCCGGCCTGGCCGGCGGTTTCGTCGGGGTGGACGTCTTCTTCGTCGTCTCCGGCTACCTGATCACCCATCTGCTGGTCCGCGAGGCCGTCACCACCGGCCGGATCCGGCTCGGCGAGTTCTTCGCCCGCCGGGCCCGCCGCCTGCTGCCCTCGGCCGCGCTGGTGCTCGGCGTGGTCGCGCTGGCCGGTGCCTGGCTCACCGTGCCGCTGCGCCGAACCGACCTCGAGTACGACGTCCTGGCGGCGGCGCTGTCGATCGGGAACTGGCGCTTCATCGCCCAGCAGACCGACTACCTGGCGGCCGGGCGGGACGAGAGCCCGCTGCTGCACTTCTGGTCGCTGGCGGTGGAGGAGCAGTTCTACCTGTTCTGGGGCCCGCTGCTGGCCGCCGTGGTGTTCTTCGCAGGGCGGGCCGCCCGCCGCGGCCGCTCGGTGCGCTCGGTGACCACCGTGATCGCCACCGGGCTGACCGCCGCCTCCTTCCTCCTCGCGCTGTACTGGACCCAGGGCTCCGCCTCGCTGGCGTACCTCGCGACCCCGTCCCGGGCCTGGCAGTTCGGCGTGGGCGCACTGCTCGCGCTGCTGCCGTGGCACCTGCTGCCCTCCACCCGGACGCTGCGTCAACTGTGCGGCTGGGCTGGCCTGTTCGCCATCGTCGCGGCCGTGCTGGTCTTCGACTCCAAGACCCCCTACCCCGGCTACGCCGCCCTGCTGCCGACCCTCGGCACCGCCGCCGTGATCCTGGCCGGCACCCCCGACCGGACCGGCGCGGGCACCGACCAGGGCGTCAACCGCCTGCTGGGCACCCGTGCGCCCCGGGCCGTCGGCCGGCTCTCCTACAACCTCTACCTCTGGCACTGGCCGGTGCTGATCCTCGCGGAGGCGCAGTTCGGCGCGCTCTCCTGGCCGGTGAAGGTGGCGCTCACCGCCGCCGCCGCGCTGCCCGCGATGGCCGCCATGCGCTGGATCGAGACGCCGCTGCGGCACAACCGCACGCTCTCCGAACTCCCGCGCCGCGGCCTCTCCCTGGGCCTCGCCGCGGTCATCGTCCCGGTGGTGCTGGCGCTGGTGGTCGGCACCGGGACGCTGCGCCTGCTCGGCCCCTCCAAGCCCGTCGACCTGCTCGGCCTGCCGCCGGGCTCCCCCGACGGCACCTCGCTGCTGGTGCAGACCGCCGGCGCCCCCAAGGGCGGTCCGGTGGTGCCCGATCCGGTGCAGGCCCGGCAGGACTTCCCGCCCGACGGCGAGTGCGAGGTGGCCCCGACCGCGGTCAGCAGCCCCGCCTGCCTGTTCGGCAACACCACCAGCCCCGACCGGGTGGTGCTGCTGGGCGACTCGCACGCCGGGCAGTGGTTCTCCGCGATGCTGGCGATCGCCGCCGAACGCGGCTGGGCGCTGGAGGAGTTGGTCAAGCAGGGCTGCCCGCTGCCCGAACTCACCGTGGTGAACCCCCAGTTGGGCCGCACCTACCACGAGTGCGACACCTGGCGGACGGCAGCGCTGGAGCGCATCGCGAAGGGCCCCAAGCCCCGGCTGATCGCCGTCTCCACCCTCAACCGCTACACCGACGACCCCGAACTGCTGCTCCGGGGCTGGGAGAAGACCCTCGCCCCGCTGCGCGCCCTCGGCGTGCCGGTGGTCTACCTCCAGGACACCCCCGTCCCCGGCACCGACGTGCCGGCCTGCGTCTCCGGCCACACCGCGGACCCGGCGGCCTGCGCCTTCGACCGCGCCAAGGCCCAGTGGGCGGACCCGCTGGCCGAGGCCGTCGCGGCGGGCCGGATGCCCGGGGTGCACAGCGTCTCGGTGAACTCCGTGCTCTGCCCCGGCACCGGGAAGGCCTGCCCGGCGGTGCTGGAGCGCATCCTGCTCTACCGCGACGACGCGCACATCACCAACGTGGCGGCGGTGGTGCTCACCCCGCGCCTGGAGCGGCTGCTCACCGAGGCCGGGCTGGTACCGGCCCGCGGCGGCACCGCCGGGACCCCGCAGGCGGGCGGCTGGACGCAGCTGCTGCGGGACGACTTCGACGGGCCGTCCGGGAGCCGCCCCTCGGCCGCCAACTGGCAGTACGACCTCGGTACCTGCTACCCCGGCTGCCCGGCCCCGCAGTGGGGCACCGGCGAGGTCGAGACCATGACCGACTCCACCGCCAACGTCCGCCTGGACGGCAGGGGCGCCCTGGAGATCGTCCCCACCCGCGCGGCGGACGGCAGCTGGTCCTCGGGCCGGATCGAGTCCCGCCGGGCCGACCTCAAGCCCCAGCCCGGCGGGGTGATGCGGATCGAGGCCTCGATCGCGCTGCCGGACGTCACCGGCCCGGCCGCGGCCGGTTACTGGCCGGCCTTCTGGACCCTCGGCGGCGAGCTGCGCAACGGCTACACCGGCTGGCCCGCGATCGGCGAGCTGGACGTGATGGAGAACGTCAACGGCCGGGACGCGGTCTTCGGCACCATGCACTGCGGCGTCCTGGACGGCGGCCCCTGCCAGGAGCCCAAGGGCCTCGGTTCGGGTGAGGTCCCGTGCGACGGCTGCCGGTCGGGCTTCCACGCCTACGCCGTGGAGGTCGACCTGACCGCCGGGGCGGAGCAGATCCGCTGGTACCTGGACGGCCGCGAGTTCCACCGCGTGGAGGCCTCCCGGATGGACCGCGCCAGCTGGGACAGGGCCGTCGGCAAGGGGCTGTTCCTGATCCTCAACGTGGCCGTCGGCGGCAACCTGCCCGCCGCGTACGGAGGCACCGTCGGCCCGGCCACCGAGCCAGGCCACCCGATGCGGGTCGACTACGTCTCGGTCACCACCAAGCCGGCCGCCAACCGCGGCTGACCTCCCGTCAGGGCCCCGTCGGACACCGTCCGGCGGGGCCCTTCCGCGTCACCCGAGGCCCGAGGGCGAAGCGGAACCCGAGCCCGGCGCCGAGGACGGGGAGGACGGCCGTCCCGAGGACGGGGTGGAGGTGCGGAAGGCGGAGGGCTGGGGGGACGGGCCGCCCGGGGAGGTCTCCTGGGTGGCGAGCAGCGCGGTGTACACGGGGGCGCGGCCGACCAGGTCCACCAGCTCGTCCAGGCTCAGCGCCGCCCGGTCCGCCGCCGCCGGGTTGATGACGGAGAGCCCGAAGACCGTGCCGCCCGGCGAGGCGAAGGTGGCCTCCAGGCGCGGGTCGGCCCCGCCGTAGGAGGAGATCCAGCCGGTCGAGCCGTCGCCCAGCACCCGGTGCACGCAGGTGGCGGCCTTCTGCGGCCCCGTCCGGGTGCACGGCGACTCCGGTGACTGGCCGGGGGCGACCGGCTGACCTCCCCGGATGCCCAGCCGGACCGCCTCCGCGGTCGACCCCGGTCGCGGGGAGGGGCTCCCGGGCTCGGTCAGCATGAACTCCGTGAAGCCGGACGGGCTGAGGTGCAGCACCGAGAGCCGCTGCGGCGCGGCCTCCCGCACCGCCTCCCTGAGCCGCTGGAAGCCCTCCTCCATGGTCATCGCCCGGCCGGGGCCGGTCGGCGAGGCACTGGGCGACGGCGAGGCCGTGGCCGTCTCCGGCGTGACGGTGCCCGGCCCGAGGCCGGCGGAGCCTCCCCCCGCCGCGGTCACGTTCACCACCAGCAGCACGGCGGCGGCCGTGCACGCCGCGCCGAGCAGCCCGGCCCGGGCCCGCCGGGCCCGGCGCAGCCGCCGGCCGCGCTCGCGCACGGGCGCCAGCACCGCGGGCAGCGGCGGCTCCTCGTGGTCCAGCACGGCGCCGAACACGGCAGTGGCCAGCCGGCCCTCCTGCTCCGGCCCGGGGTCAGCTGCGGTCATCGTCCTTCTCCTCACTGGTCGTCATGGTCGTGGTGGTGCGGCGCCCCTGGGCCCGGCCCGACGGCCCCGCCCGGCTGCCCGGTCGGCGGCCCCGTCGGCGGCCCGGTCGGCGGATCAGTCCGCGACCAGGTCGAGGACCGAATCGCCCAGCACCTCGCGCAGCTTGCCCAGCGCGCGGTGCGCGTCCGAGCGCACGGTGCCCTCGGCCAGTCCGAGCACCCGGGCGGTCTCGGCCACGGTCTGGTCCTCCCAGTAGCGGAGCACCAGCACCGCGCGGTACTGCGGGCGCAGCTCGGCCAGCGCCGCGCGCAGCGCCAACTGCCGGTCGCTGTCCGGCACTCGGGCGGCCTGGGTCTCGGGCGGTTCGGGGAGGCTCAGCTCCGTGCTGGACCGGCGCCGCAGCCCGTCGATGTGGTCGCGCACCATCACGGTGCGCGCGTACGCTCCGGCCTTGTCCGGCTCCCGCAGGCGTCGCCAGCGCGCGTACAGCTTCACCAGTGCTCCCTGCACCAGGTCCTCCGCCGCGTGCCAGTCCCCGCACAGCAGGTAGGCCGTCCGCCGCAACGCCGGATACCGCGCCGCCACGAACTCCTCGAATCCGGCCTCACCGCTGCCCGCACCCATCCCCGCGCCCCCTCGATCCGATCGGGGGCTTGCGTCCCCCACCCCTCTGACGCGGTGGCCCGCCCGTTCCGCTGCACCTTCGGCGCGGTGACTTCCCGTCAGAGGGGCTCCGCCGGGGTGGTGGACGGATCCGTCCGGGGCCAGTTCCGTCCATCCGGACGGTCTTCTGCCGGGCTCCGGGGGCCTCCAAGATGGTGATCACCGGCCGGACGGCGCTCGCGGAGAGCCGCGGCACCGGCCCCTCCACCTCTCGCAGAACGGGGAACCCCCATGTCCGAAAACCGTCCGATGCGCCTCACCGTCGCCCTCGCCGCCGCCTCCGTCCTGGCGGCCGTGGTGACGGCCGGCGGCCAGGGGACGGCCTCGGCGGCCTCGGTCGCCACCTGGGACAAGGTGGCCCACTGCGAGAGCACCGACAACTGGAGCGCCGTCAACCCCGCCGGCTACTACGGCGGTCTGCAGATCAACCTGCACAACTGGCAGTACTACGGCGGGACCCAGTACGCGGCCCGCCCCGACCAGGCCACCAAGACGCAGCAGATCCTGATAGCCGAGAAGATCCTCGCCGACCAGGGCTACCGCGCGTGGAGCTGCTGGCCCGGCACCGGCCTGGACACCGACCGCGCGGACCCGTTCCCGGCACCGGCCAACACGGTGCGCCTGGTGGACCTGAAGCCGGGCGGCACCCTGCAGAACGCCGAGGGCAACTACTCCACCGGCCGGTGGTCCGGCTGGAGCGACCTGGGCGCCTCCGAGATCACCGAGGTCACCAGCGCCGCCACCGGGTCCGTCAACCGCATCTTCGCCATCCGCAACGGCCAGGTCTTCGAGAAGGACGGCAACTACGCGACCGGCCAGTGGTCCGGCTGGTTCCAGCCCGGCACCGCCGCCCTGCCCACCGCCGCCGCCGCGATCTCGGCCTCCTCCTTCGGCAACACCGTCCACCTGGTGGTCGTCGGCACCGACGGACACCTCTACAACACCGACGCCGACTACAACGCCGGCCGCTGGAACGGCTGGACCGACCACGGCGGCGGCTTCAAGCGCGTCACCAGCGCGAGCACCAGCGACAACGTCAACCACATCTTCGCCATCAACACCGCCGATCAGGTGGTGGAGAAGGACGCCAACTACGCCACCGGCAGCTGGAGTTCCTGGAGCACCGCCGGGTCCGCCGCCTTCACCGCCCGGGACGTCGCCGCCTCCGCCTCCGGCCTCACGGTGCACCTGAGCGCCGTCGCCCCCGACGGCAGCTGGTCCAACACCGACGGCAACTTCGCCACCGGCCAGTGGAACGGCTGGTTCAAGATGCCCGGCGGCAACCTCAAGCGCATCACCAGCGCCGCCGCCGGCAACGTCAACCACGTCTTCGCCACCGACAACGGCAACCGCCTCCTGGAGATCGACGGCGACTACAACACCGGCACCTGGAGCGGCTGGGCCCCCGCCGCCGGCGGCGCCGACTCGCTCAGCGCCACCGCCGCCTTCACCGGCTGACGCACCGTCGACACCCGCAGGCCTCCCCACCGACCGTGAACCCGCACCGCCGCGAAGCGGTGCCGCACTTGGAGATGACATGCCCCGCCAGAGCGCACTCACCGCCGCCACCGTCCTGACGGTCGCCCTCGGGTGCACCGCCGTCGCACCCGCCACCAGCAGCGCAGCCGTCGCCGCGGGCGGCACCGCGGGTGCCGCCGCCCCGAGCGCCGCCGCGAACGCGCCCGTGGTCCGGGTGCTGCCGCTGGGCGACTCGATCACCTTCGGCCGCAGCAGCTGCAGCGGCAACGGCTACCGGGGCCCGCTCCAGGACCTCGCCACCGCCGGCGGCCGGTTCGCGATCGACTTCCTCGGCTCGCAGCGCAACGGCGCGATGGACGACCCCGCGAACGAGGGCCACCCCGGGTTCAGGGTCGGCCAGATCAGCGACGGCGTCGCCGGCGGCTGGCTGGCCGCCGCCCGCCCGGACGTGGTGCTGCTGCACGTCGGCATCAACGACCTCAACCAGGGCGCCAACGGCACGGACACCGCCAACGCCGCGGTCGCCCTGGTGAACAGGATCTTCGCCGAGCAGCCCGGCGTCACCGTCATCATGCAGGGCCTCATCCCCACCAGCACGGGCATGAACAACCCGATGCCCGTGGGCATCACCGGGAACATCGACACCTTCAACCGCCGCCTCGGGCAGGAGGAGTCGGCCCAGCAGCAGGCCGGCCGGCACTTCCGCTTCGTGGCCGCCCCCGATCTGACGCCGTCCCAGATGAACGACGGCCTGCACCCGAACGACGCCGGCTACGCCGCCTTCGCCCAGCGCTTCTTCGCCCCGCTCGACCAGGCCTTCAGCGCCCGCTGGTTCACCGGGACCGCCACCTCGCTGCCGCGCCCCGAGGACAAGGTGCGTCTGGTCGACCTCAACGACGGCCGGCTGCGCAACGCCGAGGGCGACTTCGCGGCCGGACGGTGGAGCTCCTGGAACGACATGGGCGCCGACGGCGTCACCGAGGTCACCAGCGCCGCCACCTTCTCGGTGAACCGGATCTTCGCGATCCGCGACGGCAAGGTCTACGAGCAGGACGGCGACTACGCCACCGGCCAGTGGTCCGGCTGGTTCCAGCCCTCCTTCGGCAGCACCCTCCCGGTCCGCGCGGCCGCCGTCTCCGCGTCCGCGCTGAACCACGCTCTGCACCTGGTCGTGGTCGGCGAGGACGGGCACCTCTACAACGCCGACGCCGACTACGAGGCCGGCCGGTGGACCGGCTGGACCGACCACGGCGGCACGTTCAAGCGCGTCGCCAGCGCCACCACCACCGACGGCGTCAACCACCTCTTCGCCGTCGACGCCGCCACCAACCAGGTGGTGGAGAAGGACGGCGACTACTGCGCGGGCAGGTGGAGCGGCTGGACCACCGCCGGGTCGAGCCCCGTCACCGCCCAGGACGTGGCCGCCTCCGCCTCCGGCCGCACCGTCCACGTCAGCGCGGTCGGGCTGAACGGCACCTGGGCCCGGACCGACGGCGACTTCGCCGCCGGGCGCTGGACCAACTGGACCGTCATGCCCGGCACCGGCATCACCCGGATCGCCAGCGCCACCGCGAACGGCGTCGAGCACGTCTTCGCCACCAGCGGCGGCCGCCTCAAGGAGCTCGACCTCAACCACCTCACCGGCACCGTCAACACCTGGGCCGAGCCGGCCGGCGGTGCGGATTCGCTGAGCGCCACCGCCGCCTTCACCAGGTGAGCCCGCGCTGACGCGGAGGAGGCCGGGGGCGGCCGGGGAGTACCCCGGCCGCCCCCGGCCTCCGTGCTCCGTGCTCCGAGCCGTCAGTCGAGCCGGGCGTCGAAGGCGAGCACCTCCACCAGGGCGTCGACCGAGGCTTCGGGGAGGCCTCGGGAGACGAACCAGGCGCCGATGTTGCGCACGTCGCGCTCCAGGAAGGAGCGTCCGCGCGGGTTGGCGATGACGTCGACGATCTGGGGGACGTCGATGATCACCAGACGGCCCTCGTGGACCAGGGTGTTGTACGCGGAGAGGTCACCGTGGGCGTACCCCTGGCGGGCCAGCACGGAGAGGCTGCGGCCGAGCTGGTCCCAGAGGTCCTGGACGTCCACCTCCTCGGCGGCGTACTGGGCGAGCCGCCGCGCGGCCACGCCGTGCTCGTCGCCGACGAACTCCATCAGGATCTCGGTGCCGGTGATCTGCACCGGGTACGGCACGGCGACCCCGGCCTCCCAGAGGCGGCACAGGGCGGTGAACTCGGCCGCCGCCCACTGCCCGGCGATGGCCTCCTTGCCGAAGGAGGTCCGCTTGGCCATGGCCCGGCTGATCCGGGACTCCTTGTGCTGGCGGCCCTCCAGGTAGCCGGAGTCCCGGTGGAACATCCGGTGCTGGGCGTCGCGGTAGCGCTTCGCCGCCATCAGGGTGCGGCGGCCGGTGCCGGGGACGGCGCGCTCCAGCAGGAAGACGTCGGCCTCCTTGCCGGTCTTGACGATGCCGAGCTCGGTGTCGACGGCGGCGAGCTCGGTCACCACCCAGTCCGGGCGGGGCTCGGGGCCCTTCTCGGTCGGGGTGGACTGGTCCCAGGTGGACCAGCGGTCGCCCTCCGGCGGGCCGTCACCGGCGGGAGGGGTGGTGGGTTCGGCGTCCTCGTCGAAGGAGTCGACGGATTCGACGGGGAACTCGGGGAAGAAGTACTCGGGCTCGACGTCGTCGAACCGCTCGTTCCGGCGGCCGCGCCGGGCGCCGCCCTTGGGGCGGATACGGGAGAAGGAATCACTGTCGGCGAAACGCTCGCGCACTGCGGGGGCTCCTGAGGAGTCGGCCCACCGGGGTGCGTCGAAGGGTGTGACGCGTCGTCAGCCGGTGGGCTGGGAACGGAAGTAGGCGTATGGCGCGCACGAAGAAGCGCGCCGCGACACGGCGGCAACCATTCGGACACACCTCCTCGGAACTTCCGGACTCACAACAGCGCGATCACCATAACAGCGGGCCCGCCCGCGGACGCAAGTGGTTTTCCCTCAGCCCTCGACCGGGTGCGCCCGCAGCACCGTCGAGGCACCCTCCCGGCGGGCCACCAGCGCGAACGGGAAGCGGTCCAGCTCCAGGCAGAGCGCCACGTCGTCGGGGTGGACGCCCTCCCGGACGCCCTGCGCCAGCTCGGCGGCCGCCAGGGAGCCGGCCGCGCGCAGCAGGTACGGTTCGGCGTCGGCGGCGCCGTCGGCCAGCGCGGCGACGTACTGGGCGCAGGCCAGGTCCTCCTCCGCCCGCCCCCGCTCCCCCGTGACCACGAAGGTGACCTGCTCGGCGCGGTGCTCCCGCAGCACGGCGGCCGTGGCCCCGGCCACCGCGAAGCTCGCGCAGAGCACCAGCGGCGCGTCGCGCACGGCGAGGGCGCCGACCGTTCCGGCGGTGGTCTTCTGGACGACGGTGCGCCCGCCGAGGTCGGCCGTGCGCAGCAGGCCGGGCGAGTTGACGGCGTCGAAGCCGGGGGCGGCCGGGCCGTCCTTGAGGGCGAGCCAGTCGGGGTGACGGGCCTTCAGCTCCAGGGCCTCGTCCAGGGTGGCGGCCAGGACGATCCGCTCGGCTCCGCGGCCCAGGGCCCAGGCGGCGGTGGTGAAGGCCCGCATGACGTCCACCACCACGGCCACGGGCGGGACTCCGGTCAGGTCTTCGATGGCGAGGAAGCGCGCGTCCATCCGTGGACTCTGACACGGAGGCCGGCCGCCCCGCCGGGAATTTCGGCGCGGCGGCCGGCGCGGCAGCCGACCGGGCGACCGGGCGACCGGCTGGACGACCGGCCCCGGGGCCGTCTCAGATCGGGTGGCCGGAGGCGTCGGTGTGCAGGGACTGGGTGTTGAACTTGATCTGCCAGACGACCACCTGGCCGCCGGGCCGCTCGCACACGACGGCGCCGTCCTGCCAGGGCCCGTTGCTCGGGTACCACTGACTGCCCACCGGGTCGCCCTGGTTGAGGTGGACGTCGTGGACGCCGAGGCCGGTGGTGAAGGCCTGACCGAAGACGTAGATGCGGGCGGCGGCCTCCAGGTGCGGCAGCAGGACGTCGAGCGCGTTGTCGCCGTTGCTGGCGATCCAGGGGAAGAAGCGGAGGTAGGGGCGGAAGTGGTCGAGGCCACCGAGGCCGAGGATGCGACGGCGCAGCTTGGTCACCGAGGTGGCCAGCGAGTCCGAGAGGTCCGGGCCGAACATCGGGCTGCCGGGCGGGTGCGGAGCGAGGGTGTGGTGGAGGCGGGCGGAGACGGCGGTGATCCACTCGAACCAGAGGCGGTTGCGCAGCAGCGGGCTGCGGACGTAGTCGAGGGCGCCGGAGGTGGCCGAGGAGACCAGGTGGTGGAAGCCGTCGGGGCGGTTGCGCAGGCCGGCGATGTCCGCCCCGGTCAGGTCGTCGACCACGCGGTAGCTGACGCCGACGCTGCCGGGGGCGTCCACGTCGAGGGCGGCCTGGTAGACGCCGACGGGCGTCTCGAGGAAGAGGTGCCCGTGGTACCACTGGCCGAAGTCGTGGGTCGGGTCGCGGGAGAAGTCGTGCAGGCTTCCGATGGCGACCCCGTAGTTCGGAAGAGCCATACCCCCACTCTCCGCCCACCACGACCCGACCGCAGGCCGAACGGCCCGGCACGGCAACCCCGTCGGGGACCGTTCGCCCCCTCCGAGCTGCCCGAACGGGCAGTCCTCCGTCACTCTGTGCCGATGGCCGGGAACGGTCAGGCACTCTGATCCGGCCATGTTCTGAGGGTCCGTCCGGTGACCGGAAGATGAAGACCCGGATATCGGACGCTCCGCCGGACGGCGCGCCTGGGCGGCCGGCGGCGGGGATCACCGCTGGTGCCGGACGGGCAGCGTCCGGATCGTGAGACGAACCGGGTCACCACCGGCCCGGCCGGACGGCCCCGCGGGGGTGTCCGGTACCGGTCGGCGGCCCGGGGCCGGAAATGATCGAGGTGGTTGCCCCGATTCGAATCCGTGACCGACAGTCACTCGGGTGAACGAAGAACCCCGTCCGTCCCAGGACCGCCTGCTCGCCCACCGCGACTTCCGGCACCTGCTGCTCGGCGCCGCCACCAGTCAGGCCGGCAGTCAGGTCACCCTGGTCGCGCTGCCGTTGGCGGCGGTGCTGGAGTTGCACGCCTCGGCCTTCCAGGTCGGCCTGCTGACCGCGGCCGAGACCGCCGCCTTCGTCCTGGTGGGCCTGCCCGCCGGGGCCTGGCTGGACCGGATGCGCAAGCTGCCGGTGCTGGTCCGGGCCGACCTGGTGCGCCTGCTCGCCGTCGGCTCGATCCCACCGGCCGCGCTGGCGGGCGTGCTGACGATGGCCCAGCTCTACGCCGTCGCGCTGGTCACCGGCGTGGCGACGGTCTTCTTCGACGTGGCCCACCAGTCGTACCTGCCCTCCCTGCTGCCGCGCGACCGGCTGGTGGCCGGCAACGGCGCGCTGGAGACCGTCCGCTCCAGTGCGCAGATCGTCGGCCCGGGCCTGGGCGGCGGGCTGGTCCAACTCCTCGGCGCACCACTGGCGATCGTCGCCGACGCCGTCGGGTACCTGGCCTCGGCGCTGCTGCTGGGCCGGATCCGCGCCGTGGAGGAGGAGCCGCGGCCCGCTGCTGTGGGCTCGCTGCGGGCCCAGGTCGCCGAGGGCCTGCGGTTCGTGCTCGGCCACCCGCTGCTGCGCACCATCGCGGCCGCGACCGGGCTGTCCAACCTTTTCGCCGCGGTCCTGATGGCCGTGCAGACCGTCTTCTGGGTCCGGGAGTTGGAGCTGTCGCCGGGTGCGATCGGCGTCCTGCTGTCGGTCTCGGCGCTCGGCGGGCTGGCCGGCGCGCTCTGTGCCGGCCGGCTGGCCGCGCGGTTCGGCCAGGCCCGGGTGATCTGGCTGTCCGCGCTGCTGGCCGCGCCGTTCGCGCTGCTCTGGCCGCTCTCGGCCGGTCCGGCGGCACCGGTGCTGTTCGCCGTGGGCTCGGCGGTGGTGCTGTTCGGCGCCGTGGTCTACAACGTCGCCCAGGTGAGCCTGCGTCAGGCGCTCTGCCCGCCGGAGCTGCTGGGCCGGATGAACGCCACCATGCGCTTCCTGGTCTGGGGAACGCTCCCGCTGGGCGCGCTGCTCGGCGGCGCCGTCGCCGACGCGGCCGGGCCGCGCACCGCCCTCTGGGTCTGCGCCCTCGGCTTCCTCGCCGTCCCCCTCCCCCTGCTCCTGTCGCCGCTGCGTCGGCTGCACGACCTGCCCGCCGACGGGGCCGAGCCCCGCGCGACCGCGACCTCGACCTCGACCTCGACCGCCCGCTGAACCTGCCCGGTGCGCCTGAGGGCACCCGACCCGAAAGCAGACGACCGTGCACACCAGCATCACCGCCGCCTACCTCGCCCGGTACCGGACGCTCGCCGGCTCCGCCGGCCCGGACGGACCGCTCCCGCTCACCGGCGCGCAGCGCCGCTTCCTGCTCGCCCGGCGGATGCGCCCGCTGGCCCGGCCGGACACCGTGCCGCTGTTCTTCCTCTTCCCGCGCGGCACCGTCGACCCGGCCCGGCTGCGGCGCGCCGCACTCCGCCTGACGGCGCGTCATCCCGCCCTCCGCGGCCGGTTCACCACCGTGCGCGGCACCCCGGTGCTGCGGCTCGGCGAGCCCGCCGCGGAGGTCGCCGAACTGGTCGTCGCGCCCGGTGGCTCCGCCGAGGAGGCCGCCCGCGAGGCGCTGCTCACCTGGCCCGCCGAGGGGCCGGTGCTGAGGCTGCTGCTCGCCGCCGGCCCCGGCGCGGAGCAGGAGCTGCTCACCGTCGCGCTCGACCACGCCGCCTGTGACGAGCAGTCGCTCGGCCTGGTCACGGCGGGCCTGTCGGAGGCGTACGCGCTGGACGGGACCGGAGGCCGGGAGGACGACGGGCTGACGGCCTACCGGGAGGCGGTGGAGCTCCAGTTGGCCGCCGAGCAGGAGGCCGCCTCCCCCGCCGCGCGGGCGCACTGGGCCGCCCGGCTCGGACGGCTCGGCGAGGGGGCGCAGGCTCCGGAGGGCACCCGGCCGACCGGGGCGCTCGCCGAGCGGCTGCCCGCCGTCACCGGGGCCGCCCGCGGCTCGGTCTTCCCGGCACTGCTGGACGCGGTGAGCGCCGCCGGGCACCGGCTGCTCGACACTCGGCGGACGCTGGCCGTCGGCTACCCCTGGGGCGGGCGTCCGGGGCCGGCCGCGGAGGTGGTCGGGTGCTTCCTCAACACCCTGGTCCACCCCGGCGCCGCGGGCCCCGCCGAACTCGACCGGCTGGCCGACGCCTGGTGGGACGACCTGGAGCACGCCGGGACCCCGTTCGACGAGGTGGTGCACGCGGCCCGTTCGGGCGGCGCCCACTGGTCCGGCGCGCTGGACGGGCTGCTCACCTTCGAGGACCTGCGGCGCCGACCGCCCCTGGTGCTCGACGGCGTGGCCGGGCGGGAGACCCACCCCTCCGGGCGGCCGATCGGCGCCCCGTTCGCGGTCGCCGCCTCGCACGGGGAGCGGGAGCTGCTGGTCCGGCTGGTCTGGGACCGCGCCCGCTGTCACGACCGGGACGCCGAAGCGGCCTTCGAGGCCCTGCTCCTGACCCTGCGCCACCACCTCGCGCCGCTCCCCGCCGGGGTCTGACGGACCCGGCCCCGAGAGACCACCGGACGTCCGCGTCCGGCCCCCCACAGCTCCCCCGACGGACGGCCACCACCCCGGCCACCGTCCGCGGGCGCGCACCCGCACACGGGCGCGCCCCGACCACACGCACCAGCCACAGCAAGGGAACCCACCATGTTCGACCTCTCCTCCTCGCAGGAGATCGTCTGGTTGCACGAGCAGATGCTCCCCGGCAGCCGCGCCTACAACTTCACCGCGGCCCTGGACCTCTGGGGCACGCTCGACACCGGGGCCCTGCGCGCCGGGCTGACCGCCGTGCTGGCCCACCACCCCGGCCTGCGGCTGGAGCTGGTCCCGCGCGCGGAGGGCCTGCCCGGTCAGCGCGTCGGCGGGCGCACCGAGCCCCGGCTGCGCACCAGCGACCTCTCCGCCGAGGCCGACCCCGAGGCCGCGTTCCGCGCCCTGCTGACCGCCGAGGCCGAGGAGCCGCTCGACACCGAGAGCGCCCCGCTGCTGCGCTGGCACCTCGTCAGGCTGGCGGAGGACCACCACCGGCTGATCCACGTGGAGCACCACCTGATCCACGACGGGCACTCCTTCGCGGTCCTGCTGCGCGACCTCTTCACCGTCTACCGGGCCGAAGTGCTGGGCGAGAAGGCCGAGTTGCCGGCGGCCCCGTCCTACGAGGAGCACGCCAGGAAGGGCTCCGACCCCGCCACCGCCGAGGCCCGGGCGGAGGCCCGCGCACGCAGTCTGGCGTTCTGGCGCCAGGAGCTGGCGGACGCGCCGCTGGACCTCACCCTGCCCGGGCTGGCCCGCCCCGGCGCCGTGCGCCGCCACCGGGGCGGTCAGCTGCGCCAGACCATCGGGGCCGACCTGGCCGAGCGGCTGCGCGAGCGGAGCCGGGCCGACGGCCACACCCCGTACAGCACCCTGCTCGCGCTCTTCGCCGAACTGTTGCGCCGGCACGGCGGCCACCGCGAGACGGTGATCGGCACCGCCGTCGGCAACCGGCCGCTCGGCTTCGAGGGCACCGTCGGCATGTTCGTGAACACCGTGCCGCTGCGGCTGCGGCTGGACCCGGCCGCGCCGGGCACCGAGGCGGTGGACGAGGTGACCGAGGTGCTGCTGCGGGCGCTGCCCCACCAGGACGTCCCGGTCCAGGAGTTGACCCGTGCGCTCGGGCTGCACACCACCGGCGCCGACAACCCGCTGTTCGACGTGATGTTCAGCGCGCACGACGCCTCGCTGCCCGACGTCCAGGCACCCGGCCTGGAGGTCTCGCTCTACGAGGGCTTCAACACCGGGACCACCCGCTTCGACCTGGACGTGGTGCTGCTGCCGGACGACCGCCGGGTGGTCGGCGAGAAGCACGGCGCGGCGGGCATGATGCTGATCTGGGACTACGACGTGGACCTGTTCGGCGAGGCCGTCGCCGAACTGCTGGCGGAGCGCATGGTCGGCCTGCTCCGCGCCTACCTGGACCGGCCCGGGGCTCCGCTGGCCGAACTCGCCGTCTTCGCACCGGAGTCGAGCACAGAGGAGACGACCAGGGAGACGACCGGGGAGCCCGACGGATTCGACGGGCTCGACCCGGTGGCCGCGCACGACCCCGGGGCGCTCGCCCTGCTGGCCGCCACCGAGCGGCTCACCTACGGCGAGCTGGACCGCCGGGTCGGCGCCCTGGCCGAGCGGCTGCGCGCCGCCGGGGTGGTGCCCGGGCAGCCGGTCGCCACCGTGCTGCCGCGCGGCACCGACGGCGTGGTGGCCCTGCTGGCCTGCCTGCGCCTCGGCGCGGTGTACGCGCCGCTCTCGGCCGAGGACCCGGCCGCCCGCCTCGGCCTGCTGATCGAACGGCTGGCCCCCGCCCTGGTTCTGGCCACCCGTCAGAGCGCGCTGGCCCTGCCCGCCACGGGCGTCACCCCGGCACTGCTGGACGGCCCCGCCGCGTTCCCGCCGGCCGCTGCGGCCGCCGTCCTGGACGGCGCCGCCTACGTGATCCACACCTCCGGCTCCACCGGGGTGCCCAAGCCCGTCCTGGTCGGACGCCGGGCGCTGGCCCGCTACGTCGCCGGTGTCGTGCGGCGGTACGGGCTGACCGCCGCCGACCGGGTGCTGCTCTTCGCCCGGCCCTCCTTCGACGTGGCGCTGGAGGAGGTGCTGCCCTCGCTGGCGGCCGGGGCCGCCCTGGTGCTGCCCCAGCGCGAGGTGCCGACCGGGACGGAGCTGGTCGCCGTGCTGGCGGCCCGCGGCGTCACCGTGGCCAACCTGCCGACCAGTTACTTCCTGGCCGTCCGCGAGGAGCTGCGGGAGGCGCTGGCGGACGGGCGCTGGGCGCCCCGGCTGCTGGTGCTGGGCGGCGAGCGGCTGCCGGCCGCCGCGCTGCGCGAGGTCACCGCGGCGACCGCCGCGACCGTGGTCAACGCCTACGGCGTCACCGAGGCCACCGTCACCTCCACCGCCCACGAGGTCTCGGCCGCCGACCTGGAGGCCGCCGAGATCCCGCTCGGCACCGAGCTGCCGGGGGTGCGGGTGCACGTCGTGGACGAGGGCCTGCAACCGCTCCCGGCCGGTGCCGTGGGCGAGTTGGTGGTGGCGGGCGAGGCGCTGGCCGAGGGCTACCTCGGCCTGCCCGAGGTCACGGCGGCGCGCTTCGTGAACGTCCCCGCGCTGGACGGCGAGCGGGTCTACCGCACCGGGGACCGCGGCTACCGCGACCTGTCGGGCCGGCTCTGGTTCCTCGGCCGCCAGGACAACCAGGTGAAGCTGCGCGGCTTCCGGATCGAGCTGGAGGAGATCGAGGCCGCCGCCTCGGCCGAACTCGGCGGCCGCTCCTGCGCGGTGGTCCTCCACCGGGACGAGGCGGGCGCCCCGCTGCTGCTCGGCTTCCTGGAGGCCGCCGAGCAGCCCGACCGGACCGCCCTGCACGCCGCGCTCTCCGAGCGGCTTCCCGCCGCGCTGGTACCGGCCCAGTGGACGGCCCTGGCCGCCATGCCGCTGCTGCCGGGCGGCAAGCCGGACCGCGCCGCGCTGGCCCGCATGGCGTCCGAACTCCCCTCCACCGAACGGGAGTCAGCACCTGCGGCCACCTTCGAGGACCCGGCCCAGGAGCTGGTCGCGCAGGCCTGGCGCGCCGTGCTCGGCCACGACTCCTTCACCGCCGACTCGCACTTCTTCGAAGCCGGCGGCCACTCGCTGCTGGCGGCGCAGCTCGCCGCGCAGCTGGAGCCGCTGCTCGGCAGCCGGCCCGCGCTGCGCACCCTCTTCCGGCACCCGGTGCTGGCGGACCAGGCCCGCGTCCTGACCGGGGGTGCCGCATGACCGCCGCACCGCCGACCACCCCGCGCACCCTCTCCCCCTCCGCCGTGCTGGCCGACGGCCACCGTGAGCTGGTCGAGTCCTTCGAGAGCTTCATCCGCCGCGAACTCGTGCCGCTCGCCGCCGAGTTGCCGGAGACCGCCGACCAGGTGCCGGCCGATCTGCGGGCCTACGTGCGGCGCCGCTCCGCCGCGCTCGGCTTCTACGCCGGCGACCAGCCGGAGGAGTTCGGCGGCGCCGGGATGCCGTTCACCGCCGTGGTGCTGCTGCACCACGCGGCCGGGCGCAGCGGCTGCCCGCTCGCCCCGTACGCGCTGGCCGGTTCGGACGGGCCGAGTCCGCTGCTGCGGCACGGCACGCCCGAGCAGATCGAGCGCTACCTGGTCCCGCTGGTGCGCGGCGAGTCCGCGCGCTGCCTGGCGCTGACCGAGCCGCACGCCGGGTCGGACGCGTTCCGGCTGACCACCACCGCCGTCCGCACCGAGGGGGGCTGGCGGGTCGACGGCCGCAAGACCTTCGTCTCCAACGCCGACCGGGCCGACATCGTCCTGGTGGTCACCGCCACCGACCTCGGCACGGGCCACGGCCCGACGGCCGGTGCCACCGCCTTCGTGCTGCCGATGGACACCCCCGGCCTGCGGATCGGCCAGCGCTACGAGGGGATGTCCGGCGAGCCGCTGTTCGAGCTGCTGCTGGACGGCGTCCTGGCCCCCGAGGAGGCCGTGATCGGCGGCGAGGAGGGGATCGGCGCGGCGGCCGCGCTGGCCATGGACAGCCTCTCCCGCGGCCGGCTGGTGGTGGCCGCGATGTGCGACGGCATCGCCGAGTACGCGCTGCGGCTGGGGGTGGAGTACGCCCGCGAGCGGGAGGCCTTCGGCGCCCGGATCGGTACCTACCAGCACGTCCAGGAGCACCTGGTGACCACCCGCGCCGAGGTGGAGGCCGCGAAGCTGCTCACGCTGGCCTGCGCCCGGCTGGTGGACGAGGGCACCGAGGCGCCGGAGAACGCCGCGCTCGCCAAGCTGACCTCCTCCGAGACCGCCGTCCGCGCGGTGGACCGCGCGCTCCAGGTGCACGGCGCCACCGGCTGGGTGCGCGGCCATCCGCTGGAGCAGCTGTACCGGTACGTCCGGATGATGACGATCATCGAGGGGACCTCCGAGGTCCAGAAGGTGATCATCGCCCAGGCCATGGGCCTGAGTTGACCGCCCCTCACCCCCTTCTCGGAGAGCTCACGATGACCACTGCCCCCATCCCCAGCACCGCGCACGGCACCCCGCACCAGGACGCACCGGTGCTCGACCTGTTCACCGACTGGGCCCGCCGGACCCCGGACGCGCCCGCCCTCGTCGACGGCGGCACCACCGTCAGCTACGGCGAACTCGACCGGCTGGCGGACGAGTTCGCCACCGCACTGCGCGACCGGGTCCGCCCCGGGGAGCTGGTCGGCCTCTGCCTCGACCACTCGGCCGCACTGGCCGCCGCGGCCGTCGCGGTGGCCCGGCTCGGCGCCGTCTCGCTGCCGCTCGGCCCCCGGCCCGGCGAGCGGCGGCTCCAGGCCGTTGCGGAGAACCTCCGGCTCGCCTGCCTGATCGGCGAGGCCTCCGTACTGCCGCCGGCCCACCGCGACGGGGAGCACCTCGTCCTTCCGCTGCCGGTGGCGGGCGGTGGTACGGGACCGGCCTCCCCCTCTGTCCCGGCCCCGGCCGTGGTGGCGGCCTTCGCGCCGTCGGCCGAGGGCGCGGCGGGCGCACCGGAGGGCAGCTTCTACGCGGTGCTCACCTCCGGCTCCACCGGCACCCCGAAGGCCGTCGCGGTTGGCGCGCCCTCGCTCGGCTCGCTGCTGCACTGGTACCGCGGCCTCACCGGCCTCGGCCCGGGCGAGCGGCACAGCCTGCTGATCGGCGTCGCCTTCGACCCGCACCTGATGGAGCTCTGGGGCACGCTCACCTCGGGCGCCGCGCTCTGCGTCGCCCCCGAGGCGGTGCGCTGGGACTCCACGGCCCTCACCGACTGGTGGCGCGAGGCCGGGGTCACGGTCTCCGTGCTGCCCACGCCGCTGGCCGAGCCGCTGCTGGACCGCCCCTGGCCCGCCGGCCTGACCCTGCGTCACCTGATGATCGGCGGCGACCGGCTGCGCCGGACCCCCGGCCCGGACGTCACCGCCACCGTCCACAACGCCTACGGCCCGGCCGAGGCCACGGTGGCGACCACCGTGCACACCATGGCCCCGGGCGCGGACCACGGCGCCGGGGCGCCGCCGATCGGCCTGCCGGTGCCCGGCGCCGTCGTCCTGGTCACCGACCCGGAGGGGCGCCCGGTCGAGCGCGGTGCCACCGGCGAGCTGCGGATCGGCGGCCACGGCCTGGCCCTCGGCTACCTGGACCCGGAGCTCACCGCCCGCCGCTTCGTCGCCGGGCCGGAGGGCCCGGCCGGCGCGGGGCGGGTGTACCGGACCGGGGACCGGGTGCTGATGCGTCCTGACGGCGTGTTGGAGTTCCACGGTCGGCTGGACGACCAGGTGAAGGTCAGCGGGGTGCGGATCGAACCGGCCGAGGTGGAGGCCGCGTTCGAGCGTGACCCCCGGGTCCGCCGCGCGGCCGTGGCCGCCCGGCCGGGGCCCGCGGGTGTCCAGCTGCTGGCCTTCGTCCAGCCCGCGCCGGAGGGCACGCCGCCCGCCGCCGACCTGCTCGCCGAGGCCCGGGCCTGGCTGCCCGAGCAGGCCGTCCCGGCGGTGGTCCGGCTGGTGGACGCCTTCCCGCTGGACGCCAACGGCAAGGTCGACCGGGCCGCGCTGCTGGCCGCCGAGGAGGCCGGCCGGCCCGTCGGCGACGGCGCGGCGGGCGACACCGGGACCGAGCGGTTCGTGGTCCGGACCTGCCGGGAGCTGCTGGGCCGGGACGGGCTCGGCCCGCAGGACGACTTCAGGGACGCGGGCGGCACCTCGCTGGCCGCCGCCCGGCTGCTCGCCGCCGTGGAGCAGGAGTACGGCGTGCGGCTGCGCGCCGCGCAGCTGCTGCGCTGCCCGGACCTGCGGGAGGTCGCCCGCCTCGTCGACGAACGCCGCCCCGCGGCCGCCGCCCGGGCCTGACCGCACCCCGCACGCCGCCCGCACCACGCCGAGTGCCACACGCTCCGCGCCGCCGCACCAGGGCGCCCCGGCCCCATCCGCCGGGGCGCCCGGAAGGGAACCCCCTTGTCCTCCCGCACTCCTGACGACGCCGCACCTCCCGCCCTCCCCACGCCGTCGCCCCGCTCCTCGGTACCGGCCCTGATCGCCGACCGGGCCGAGCGCGCTCCGCAGGCACTCGCGGTGACCGACGGGTCCACCGCCCTGACGTACGGCCAACTCGTCACCTCCGCAGGCCGGTTGGCCGCCGAGCTGACCCGCCGCGGGATCGGCCCCGGCAGCGCCGTCGGCCTGCTCGCCGCCCGCTCCACCCGGCTGGTGGTGGCCCAGCTGGCCGTCTGGTGGGCCGGCGCCCACAGCGTGCCGCTGGACCCGGCGTACCCGCGCCCGCGCACCGCCGAGATGATCGCCGACTCCGGGGTATCCCTGGTGCTCGGCGACAAGGCGCTGCTCGCCGAGGCCCGGCTGACCGCCGCCCAGGCGCTGGAGCTGTCCGAGGAGGGTCTCCTCGCCGAGGGTCCGGCCACTCCTCCGGCCGCCACCGGCCCGGACGAGGTCGCGATGGTGTTCTACACCTCCGGCTCCACCGGCCGCCCCAAGGGCGTCCTGGTGCCGCACCGCGCCGTCACCGACCTGGTGACCGCCGCCGACGGCATCGCGCTCGGCCCCGGGCACCGCGTGCTGTTCCACTCCCCGCTCACCTTCGACGCCTCCACCTTCGAGCTCTGGGCCCCGCTGGCCCGGGGCGCGGCCGTCGCGGTCTCCCCCGCCGACCGGCCCACCGGGGAGGAACTCGCCCAGGACGTCGAGCGGTTCGGCGTCACCCACGCCTTCCTCACCACCGCGCTCTTCCACCACCTGGCCGCCCGCCGGTCCCGGCTCTTCGGCGTCCTGCGTACGCTGGTCACCGGTGGCGAGACGCTCTCCCCCGAGCACGCCGGATCCGTCCTGCGGGCCTTCCCCTGGCTGGAGTTGGTGAACGCCTACGGGCCCACCGAGGCCACCACCTTCACCACCCTGCACCGCGTCTCGCCCGCCGACTGCTCCGGCCCCGTCCCGATCGGCCGCCCCTTCGGCGGCGCCACCGTCACCGTGCTGGACGACCACCGGCAGCCCGTCCCGCCGGGCGGTCAGGGCGAGTTGTGGATCGGCGGCGCCCGCACCGCGCTCGGCTACCTCGGGCAGGCCGAGCTCACCGCCGACCGCTTCCGCGACCTGCCGGGCCTCGGCCGGGCGTACCGCAGCGGGGACCTGGTCAGCCAACGCCCGGACGGTGCACTGGACTTCCACGGGCGCGCCGACCAGCAGGTCAAGGTGCGCGGCTTCCGGATCGAGCCCGGAGAGACCGAGCACGCCCTCGTCCAGCTCCCCGAGGTCGCCGAGGCCGCCGTCGTGGTCCG
Source organism: Kitasatospora sp. NPDC004289 (assembly GCF_053602875.1). Classification (NCBI taxonomy): domain Bacteria; kingdom Bacillati; phylum Actinomycetota; class Actinomycetes; order Kitasatosporales; family Streptomycetaceae; genus Kitasatospora; species Kitasatospora sp. NPDC004289. The sequence goes on from NZ_JBSGEL010000003.1 coordinate 120,909, forward strand.
GGGCGCGGGGCGCGAGGACGCCGCCCTCACCGCGTACGTGGTCCCCGCCGAGGGCCACCGTCCGGTGGGCGAGGCGCTGCGCGCCCGGCTGGCCGAACGGCTGCCGGCCCACCTGGTGCCGACCGCCTGGACGGTGCTCGACCGGCTGCCACTGACCGGCAGCGGCAAGGTCGACCGCCGGGCGCTGGCCGAGGACGCCGCTCCGGCGGCGACCGCGCAGGCTCCTTCCGACCTGACACTGACCCCCATCGAACAGGCCGTGGCCGAGGCCTGGTCGCGGGCGCTCGACCGCCCGGTCACCGACCCGGCCGCCGACTTCCTGGCCGAGGGCGGCCACTCCCTGCTCGCCCTCTGGGTGGTCGACGACCTGCGCGAGGACCTGGGCGTCGAGCTCACCCTGGCGGAGTTCTTCGCCCATCCCACCGTGGGCCGTCAGGCCGCCCTGGTAGAACGGGCCCTGCTCGCCGCGACCGCCCCCGCCACCCCAGCCACCTCCGCCGCTCCCACCGCTTCCACCGCTTCCACCGAGGAGGGCCGATGACCGACACCGACCTGAGCACCCGTCAGGCCGAACTGCTCCGGCGCGCCCGATCCGGCGGCAGCCGCACCGCCCGCCGCACCGCCTCCGGCCCGGACCTGCGCCCGGGGCCGGACGGCCCCGCACCGCTCTCGCACGCCCAGCACCGCATGTGGCTGATGGACCGGCTCGGGCAGGGCGGCGCCCGCTACCACGTGCCGGTGGCGGCCCGGCTGCGCGGCCCGCTCGACACCGAGGCACTGGGCATCGCACTGACCGCCCTCACCGAACGGCACGCCGTCCTGCGCACCCGCTACGTCCAGCCGCCCGGCGACGGGGAGACGGAGCCCTACCAGGAGGTGCTGCCGACCGCGCCCGTCCCCGTCGAGGTCCGCGCGGCCGAGGCCTCGCCCGCGCTCCTGAGGGCCGAGGCCTCCCGCCCCTTCGACCTCGCGACCGGGCCGGTGCTGCGCGCCCTGGTCCTGCGGCACGGGCCCGAGGACCACACCCTCCTCCTGACGGTGCACCACATCGCCGTCGACGGCTCCAGCCTGCCGCTACTCACCGCCGACCTGGCCGCCCTGTACACCGCCGCACGCACCGGAACGCCCGCCGATCTTCCCGAACTCCCGCTCCGGTACGCCGACTTCGCCCGCTGGGAGCGGGCCCGCGACCCGGAGTTCGCCGCCGTGGCCGAGACCGTCGCGGCACGGCTGGCCGGGGCCCGTCCGCTGCCACTGCTGCGGCCGGTGCCCGGCGGTCCGCGCGCCGGCACCGCCGCGCTGCACAGCGCGCCGCTCGGCCCGGGGACCCTCGACGGGCTGCGCCGCCTGGCCACCGGACACGGCGCCACCCTCTACACGGTGGTGCTCGCCGCCGCGCTGGCCACCCTGCACCGCGCCACCGGCGAGCGGGACCTCACCGTCGGCCTCGCCAGCGGCCACCGCGCCCGCCCCGAACTGCGCCGCCTCGTCGGCCTCGGCGTCAACACCCCGGCCGTCCGCACCGATCTGGGCGGCGACCCGGAGTTCACCGAGGCGCTCGACCGGGTCCGCACCGCACTGCTGGACGCGCAGCACCACCACGACCTGCCCTTCGACCTGGTGGTGGAGCGGCTGGGCCCCGAGGCCCGCGGCGCGGACGGCGGCGCCCTGCTCAACGTCACCTGCGACCTGGTCCAGCCGGTCGCCCCCCTGCGGCTGCCGGGGCTCGCCGCCGAGGCCGTCCACGTCGAGCTCGGTCTGGCCAAGTTCGGCCTCGGACTGCTGGTCGAGGACGGGCCCGAGCCGCGCTGCCTGGTCCAGCACGACACCGACGCCCTGGACCGGGCCACCGGCGAGCGGCTGCTCACCGCCTTCGCGGCGGTGCTGGAGGCGGTGGCCGCCGACCCCGCCCGCCGGCTCGGCGCACTCCCCGGCGGGCCGCTCACCACGCCGCCTCCCACCCCGCCTCCCGCACCGGCTCAACATCCAGCGGTGGCAGTGCTGTTGGCCGATCCCTGGATCACCGACGCCGCCGTGGTCACCGCCGACGGCCTGCCCACCCTCGCGTACGTCACCGTGCGCGGCCCGCTGGCCCCGAGCGGCGGCGCGCTGCGCCTCGAAATGCGGCGGCGCCGACGCCTGACGCCCGCCCAGACCCCGGCCACCGTCACGGTGGTGGACGCCCTGCCGCGCACCGCCGACGGCGCGCTGGACCTCGCCCGGCTCCCGGGCACGGAGGCCCACCTCACCCCTCCGGCCGCCCCGGCCCCGGCAGCCGGGCCGCTGGACGCGGTCCGCACCGCCTTCGGCGAGCTGCTCGGCAGCCGCCCCGACCCCGACGCGGACTTCTTCGTGCTCGGCGGCCACTCCCTCCTCGCCGTCCAGCTCGCCGAGCGCCTGCGCGGCCGCACCGGCCTTCCGCTCACCGGCCTGGACGTCCTCGAACGGCGCACCCCGCTCGCGCTCAGCGCCCTGCTCGCCGAGCGCGAGCAGGAGCGCCGCGCCCTCGCCGCCCGGACCACCGGACCGCGGACCACGGCCACCCGCGCGGGGACGGTCCTGCTCACCGGCGCCACCGGGGGCGTCGGCGCCGCCGTCCTCCAGGAACTGCTGGCCCAGGGGCGGCCGGTGCGCGCCCTGGCCCGGCCGGAGTCCGCCCACCTGGTCGCCCTGGACGGCGTCCAGGTCGCCGAGGGCGACCTCACCGACCCGGACAGCCTGCGCCGCGCGGTCGAGGGGGTGGACGCGGTGATCCACGCCGCCTGCACCTTCACCGACCACGAGACCGACCTCGCCGCCATGCGGGCCCTGCTGGACGGCTGGGCCGGCGGCGGCTTCGTCTTCGTCAGCAGCACCGACGCGTACGGCCGCCCCACCTCCACCGAGGTAGCCGAGGGCGCCCCCGCCACCGAGCCGGTCACCCCGTACGGGCGGGCCAAACTCACCTGCGAGCAGCTGCTGTTGGACCGTTCCTCGGGCAGCCGCACCGGCACCGTGGTCCGGCCGCCCATCGTCTGGGGGCCGCAGCGGCGCCTGTGCGACCAGCTCCGCTGGGGCTCCACCGGCGAGCTCTACCAGGCTGCCCTGGCCGGCCGCCCCCTGGTGCTCCCCGCCCCCGGCACCGGCGGCCACGCCTGGCACGGCGCCTCCTGGGTGCACTCCGCCGCCCTGGCCCGCGCCGTGGTCGCCTGCGCGTCCGGCACCGCCCCCGGACGGATCGTCAACGCCGTGACCGGCCACGTCTCCTGGGCCGACTTCGGCGCCGAACTGATCCGCCTCCTCGACTCCTCCTCCAGCATCACCCTCACCGACACCCCCGACCCGGAACTCCTCCGCCCCTGGCACTACGGCGCCGAAGCCCTGACCGACCTCCTCCGCCCCGAACCGGGCGAGGACTGGCGCACCGTCCTGGCCGCCATGACCCGCTGACCCGCCGCCCGGGCCCCGCACCTCCCGAAAAGAGGTACGGGGCCGCGCCGGCACTGCCCCCGAACCCGAACCGGCCCGCCACGGAACCCCGGAGGGGTTCTGGGCGTCCGTCCTTTCCGCTAACGCGATGCGGAGGGGGCACAGTGGAACGGGTGGGCGACGAGGTGCGGGCGGGCGGGGCTCCCGGGCGGTTCCGGGTCGGGCTGCTGACGGGGGTCCTCTACCTCGAGATCATGCTGTACGTGCTGGCCTTCGGACTCTGGAGCGTCATCGAGTTCCTCGGTCCGTACGGACTGCGGGACACCTGGGGTCTCTACCCCTACGTGTGCGCGAGCCTGCTCTGGGTCTTCTGGCTGGTGTGGGCCGGGATCGACGACGCGGCGCTGGAGCGCGGGTCGGTCCGGCGGCTGGCCTGGACGGTGGTGGCGGTGCCACTGGCGGTGCTCTGGCCCCTGCAGGCCGGGCTGATGGCGGGGCTCCACCTGCGGCGGTACGACGGGCGGCGCCGCGCCGCCGTCGCGCTCGGCGGCGCGGCGCTGCTGCTCGCCGGCACGCCCTGGGGCGCCCTCGCCGTGGGCGCCGAGCTGCCCTGGCGGCGCTCCGATCCCTCGCCCTCCGCCGTCCTCGGGGAGTGGCACGGCAGCCGGGGCGAGCTCCTGGAGGTGCGGGCCGACGGCACGTTCACCGAAACCTTCCAGGACCCGAAGCCGGGCGATCCGGCCTCCCTGACCGGCAGGTGGGAGCTGACGTTCCACCAGGGCAGCGGCAACCAGCGGCTCCACCTCGGCGTCGGCACCAGCGCCGGCACCAGGGGGTACCTCGACCTCGAGGTCTACGGAGCCCTGACGCCCGCCTCGCTCTGGACCGTCTTCGGGGACGCCGTGGTCTTCGAGCGGTGACCCCGGGCGTGACGGGCCTTCGGGGCGCCCCGGGAGGCCCTCCGAGGCACTGGGGGGCGCGCGGAGTGCAGCGAGGTCAAGGTCACACCCCCGCCATCTGATGATCGTCGGCTAACGGGCATTAACCTTCGGCTATGACGGTCCTGCCCCAAGGGCTCCCTCTGGCCGCCGAGTTCCCGGAGACTTCCCGCGAGCGGTGGCAACACCTGGTCGAAGGCGTCCTGCGCAAGTCCGGCGCGGACGTCTCCGGAGCACAGGCGGAGGAGGCGCTCTCCACCGAGCTTCAGGACGGACTCCGAGTCCGTCCGCTGTACACCGCCGAGGACGGCGCGGCCGCCGCCGAGGCCGCCGGCCATCCGGGTTTCGCCCCGTTCGTCCGGGCCGGACGGCCGCAGGGTACGGCGGTGTCCGGCTGGGACGTGCGCCAGCGGCACGCCGAGCCCGACCCCGCCAAGGCCAACGAGGCGGTGCTCGCCGACCTCGAGAACGGGGTGACCTCGCTCTGGCTGGAGCTGGGTGCCACCGGGCTGCCGGTGGAGGGGCTGGCGCGGGCCCTGGACGGCGTGTACCTCGACCTGGCCGGGGTGACCCTGGACGCCGGGGCCGAATTCGGCGCGGCGGCCGAGCAGTTCCTCCGCGTCCTCCAAGAACGCGGCGTCCCGGCCGCGGCCGCCACCGGCAACCTCGGGGCGGACCCGCTGGGCCTGCTGGCCCGCACCGGCCGGGACGTCGACACCGACGCGCAGCTGACGGAGGCCGCCGCACTGGCGGCCCGCTGCGAGGCGGAGTACCCCGGGCTGCGCGCCCTGGTGGTGGACGCCCTGCCGTACCACGAGGCCGGGGCCTCCCCCGCCCAGGAGCTGGGCTGTTCGCTGGCGACCGGTGTCGCCTACCTGCGGGCGCTCACCGAGGCCGGCCTCGACGTCGACGCCGCCTGCGGGCAGCTGGAGTTCCGCTACGCGGCGGACGCCGACCAGTTCCTATCCATCGCCAAGTTCCGCGCCGCGCGCCGTCTCTGGTCCCGCGTCACCCAGGTCTCCGGCGCGGCCGCGCACACCGCGCAGCGCCAGCACGCCGTGACCTCGGCCGTGATGATGACCGAGCGGGACCCGTGGGTGAACATGCTGCGCACCACCGTGGCCTGCCTGGCCGCCGGGGTCGGCGGCGCGGACGCGGTCAGCGTGCTGCCGTTCGACAGCGCGGTGGGCCGCCCGGACGCGTTCGCGCGGCGGATCGCCCGCAACACCCAGTCCGTGCTGCTGGAGGAGTCCCACCTGGCCCGGGTGATCGACCCGGCCGGCGGCTCCTGGTACGTGGAGCAGCTGACGGAGGAGCTGGCGCGCAGCGCCTGGGCGTGGTTCCAGGAGATCGAGCGGGCCGGCGGCCTGCGGGCCGCGCTGGCCGACGGCACCGTCGGCGAGCGGATCGCCGCGACCTGGGCGGAGCGTCAGGTGGCGCTGGCCAAGCGGCGGCAACCGGTCACCGGCGTCAGCGAGTTCCCCAACCTCGGCGAGCAGCCCCTGGTGCGCGAGCCGCTGCCCGCCCCCGCCGGCGGGGGCCTTCCCCGGGTCCGCCTGGCGGGTGCCTATGAGGCCCTGCGGACCCGGTCGGACGCGCACCTGGCGGCGACCGGGGCCCGGCCCCGGCTGGCGCTGGCCGCGCTCGGCCCGGCCGCCGCGCACACCGCGCGGCTGACCTTCGCGGCCAACCTGTTCCAGGCCGGCGGCATCGAGACGGTGACCGTCACGGGTGACGACGTCGCGGGCGCGGACGTGGTCTGCCTCTGCTCCAGCGACAAGGTGTACGCGGAGCGGGCCGTCGAGGTGGCCGGCGCGCTGAAGGCGGCCGGGGCCCGGCGGGTGCTGCTGGCCGGCCGTCCCGGCGAGCTGGGCGAGGCCCTGCGCGCGGCCGGGGTGGACGAGTTCGTGTACGCGGGCGGCGACGCCGTCGCCCTGCTGACCTCGCTGCTGGACGACCTCATCGGCGGGTCCGAGGAAGAGAACGGAGCGGACCGGTGATCCCTGACTTCACGGAGATCGGCCTCGACCAGGAGGCGGCCCCGGCGGCCCCGACCGACGCCCAGTGGCGGGAGGCCTGGCGGGAGGCGACCGGCAAGGACGTCGAGGAGCAGCTCTGGGAGACCCCGGAGGGCATCGGCGTCAAGCCGCTCTACACCGCCGCCGACCTGGAGGGCCTGGACTTCCTGGGCACCTACCCGGGCGCGGCCCCGTACCTGCGCGGCCCGTACCCCACGATGTACGTGAACCAGCCGTGGACGGTGCGCCAGTACGCCGGGTTCTCCACCGCCGAGGAGTCCAACGCCTTCTACCGGCGGAACCTGGCGGCGGGTCAGAAGGGCCTGTCGGTCGCCTTCGACCTGCCGACCCACCGCGGCTACGACAGCGACCACCCCCGGGTGACCGGTGACGTCGGCATGGCGGGCGTGGCCATCGACTCCATCTACGACATGCGCCAGCTGTTCGACGGCATCCCGCTGGACAGGATGTCCGTGTCGATGACGATGAACGGCGCGGTGCTGCCCGTGCTGGCGCTGTACATCGTGGCGGCCGAGGAGCAGGGGGTGCCGCCCGAGAAGCTGGCGGGGACCATCCAGAACGACATCCTCAAGGAGTTCATGGTCCGCAACACCTACATCTACCCGCCGCAGCCCTCGATGCGGATCATCTCGGACATCTTCGCGTACACCTCGCAGAAGATGCCCCGGTACAACTCGATCTCCATCTCGGGCTACCACATCCAGGAGGCCGGGGCCACGGCCGACCTGGAGCTGGCGTACACCCTGGCCGACGGCGTGGAGTACCTGCGCGCCGGGCTGGAGGCGGGGCTGGACGTGGACGCCTTCGCGCCGCGCCTGTCGTTCTTCTGGGCGATCGGGATGAACTTCTTCATGGAGGTCGCCAAGCTGCGCGCGGCCCGGCTGCTCTGGGCCAAGCTGGTGAAGCAGTTCGACCCGAAGAACCCCAAGTCCCTGTCGCTGCGCACCCATTCGCAGACCTCGGGCTGGTCGCTGACCGCCCAGGACGTGTTCAACAACGTGACCCGCACCTGCGTGGAGGCGATGGCCGCGACCCAGGGGCACACCCAGTCGCTGCACACCAACGCCCTGGACGAGGCGCTGGCGCTGCCGACCGACTTCTCGGCCCGGATCGCCCGCAACACCCAGCTGATGCTCCAGCAGGAGTCCGGCACCACCCGGGTGATCGACCCCTGGGGCGGCAGCGCGTACGTCGAGCGGCTGACCCACGACCTGGCCGCGCGCGCCTGGCAGCACATCCAGGAGGTGGAGGCGGCCGGCGGGATGGCGAAGGCGATCGACGCGGGCATCCCCAAGCTCCGGGTGGAGGAGGCCGCCGCCCGCACCCAGGCGCGGATCGACTCCGGCCGCCAGCCGGTGATCGGGGTCAACAAGTACCGGGTCGCGGCGGACGAGCAGATCGAGGTGCTCAAGGTCGACAACTCGGCGGTGCGGGCCCAGCAGATCGAGAAGCTGCGCCGGCTGCGGGCCGAGCGGGACGAGGCGGCCTGCCAGGCCGCACTCGCCGCGCTGACCGCCTCGGCGCGCGAAGGCGCCCGCGCGGGCGGCGGGCTGGAGGGGAACCTGCTCGCCCTGGCGGTGGACGCGGCCCGGGCGATGGCCACGGTCGGCGAGATCTCGGACGCCCTGGAGGCGGTGTACGGGCGCCACTCGGGCCAGATCCGTACCATCTCCGGTGTGTACCGGGACGAGGCAGGACAGTCGGGCTCCGTGGACCGCACCCGCGAGCTGGTGGAGCGGTTCGAGACGGCGGAGGGACGGCGGCCGCGCATCCTGGTCGCCAAGATGGGCCAGGACGGCCACGACCGCGGCCAGAAGGTGATCGCGACCGCCTTCGCCGACCTGGGCTTCACGGTGGACGTCGGCCCGCTCTTCCAGACCCCGGCCGAGGTGGCCCGGCAGGCGGTGGAGGCGGACGTGCACATCGTCGGCGTCTCCTCGCTGGCGGCCGGTCACCTCACCCTGGTGCCCGCGCTGAAGGCCGAACTGGCCGAGGCGGGGCGGGAGGACATCACCATCGTGGTCGGCGGCGTCATCCCGCCGCAGGACTTCGAGGCGCTGTACGAGGCGGGTGCCGCCGCGGTCTTCCCGCCCGGCACGGTGATCCCGGAGGCCGCGTACGACCTGCTGACCAAGCTGGCCGACGAGCTCGGACTCGAACTGTGACCGCTCGCGGGGCGGTCGGAGGAGCCTGACCCGATGGCCCGGACGATCGACATCGAGCAGTACGCCGCCGGGGTCCGTGACGGCTCGCGCGCCTTCATCGCGCGGGCCATCACCCTGGTGGAGTCCATCCGGCCCGACCACCGGGTGCTGGCCCAGCAGTTGCTCGCCGAGCTGCTCCCGTCGAGCGGCAAGGCGGTGCGGATCGGCATCACCGGCGTGCCGGGCGTCGGCAAGTCCACCTTCATCGAGGCGCTGGGCACCATGCTCACCGGCCGCGGGCACCGGGTCGCGGTGCTCGCGGTCGACCCGACCTCCAGCCGCACCGGCGGCTCGGTGCTCGGGGACAAGACCCGGATGGAGCGCCTGGCGGTCGACCCGAACGCCTTCGTCCGCCCCTCCCCCACCTCCGGCACGCTCGGCGGGGTGGCCAAGGCCACCCGGGAGAGCATGGTGGTGATGGAGGCCGCCGGGTACGACGTGGTGCTGGTGGAGACGGTGGGCGTCGGCCAGTCCGAGACCACGGTGGCCAGCATGGTGGACACCTTCCTGCTGCTCACCCTGGCCCGCACCGGGGACCAGCTCCAGGGCATCAAGAAGGGCGTGCTGGAGCTGGCCGACCTGGTCGCGGTGAACAAGGCGGACGGCCCGCACGAGGTCGACGCCAAGGCCGCCGCCCGTGAACTCGCGGGCGCCCTGCGGCTGTTGCAGGCCCCGGACGCGGTCTGGAACCCGCCCGTGCTGACCTGCAGCGGGCGCGACGGCACCGGGCTGGACGTGCTCTGGGAGCGGATCGAGCAGCACCGCACCACCCTGGACGCGGTCGGCGCGCTGGCCGCCCGCCGGCGGGACCAGCAGGTCGCCTGGACCTGGTCGATGGTCCACGACCAGCTGCTGGCCCAGCTGCACGACCACCCGGCGGTGCGCGCGCTCACCCCCGGGCTGGAGCAGCGGGTGCGGGACGGAACGCTCACCGCCACCACCGCCGCCGACCGGATCATGGCCGCATTCCGCCCCCCGTCGGAAGCGGCGGATATCTGACACAACCAGGTTCGATCGCAAGGGAACTGACGGAGAATCATCTGATTCTCCGTCAGTTCCCTTTTCTGTCAGCACCCGTCGGGCATACCGGGCAATCGGTTCCGATCGGACCTAGGGCGCTAAATGATCATGGCGCCACCAATGGGAACGAACGGCCCGCCCGGCGGCTCCCGAGCCGTTGATCGTTGCCGGATCGAGACCGTGATCCCCCGAACCCCCTCCGCCGCCGTGAGAGGTTGTCCCGGCTCTGACGAGCTGATGATCATCATTGACGACTCCAACGGGGAGAGGTCTTGTCAAAGAAATCCAGTACGCATCCCGTTTTCCCGGGCCGGATATCCGCACCACCCCGGCTACGGCGCACCGCCGCTGCGGCCGCACTCGCCCTTCTGCTGGAAATCGGTATGGCGGGCGCGCTCGCGCCGGCCGCCCTGGCCGCTCCGAAGCCGAGCGCCAAGCCCACCGCGAAGCCCGCCGAGCAGCCAAGTGCCTCGGTGAACGAGGCTCCTGACGAGGCGTCAGCGCTGCTGGCGGCCCGGCTGAACAAGCGCCGCATCGAGGTGACCGGCGCCCGCACCGCCAACACCACCCTGTGGGCCAACCCCGAGGGGACCCTCACCCAGGACATCGCCAGCGGCCCGGTCCGGATGAAGTCCGGCGGGGCCTGGGTCCCGGTCGACACCACGCTGGTGGAGCGCCCGGACGGCAAGGTCGCGCCCAAGGCGCACCCGGAGAGCCTGGAGTTCGCCGGTGGCGACGCCGCCGTGAAGAGCGGCGACGCGCTGCCCGGTGCCGCCTCAGCGGCCCCGTCGGAGTCGGCCCGGGCCGCGGGTGCCCAGGCCGACGGACGTGGCAAGGGCGAGCAGCCCGCCGAGCGCGGCCTGGTGAAGGTCGGCAACGGCGCCCGGCAGGTCGAGCTGGGCTGGCTGGGCAAGCTGCCCAAGCCCAAGCTGTCCGGCAGCAAGGCCACCTACGTCAACGCCCGCCCGGGCGTGGACCTGGTGCTGGAGGCCACCCGGACCGGCTTCGAGCAGTACCTGATCGTCAAGGACCGTTCGGCGGTCTCGCAGGCCGGCACCCTCACCCTGCCGGTGGACACCACCGGCTACACCGTCGAGCGCAAGCCCGACGGCGGCCTGGAGCTCGTCGCCACCGCGGCCGACAAGGCACCCATCCGGATTCCGGCACCGGTGATGTGGGACGACGCCCTGGACGAGAAGTCCGGCGAGCACCTGCACCGCGGCCCGGTCTCGATGGAGCTGCGCGGCCAGGGCAAGGACGCCGAGCTGGTGTTCACCCCGGACGCGGCGTACCTGGCCGACCCGAAGACCCGGTTCCCCGTCACGGTCGACCCGGTGGTGGAGCTCGGCACCACCTTCGACACCTTCGTGCAGACCAACTTCGGCACCGACCAGTCCTCCTCGACGGAGCTGAAGGTCGGCAGCTACGACGGCGGATCCTCGATCGCCCGCTCCTTCGTGCAGTTCCCGATCTCCAGCTTCAAGGGGAAGCAGGTGCTGGGGGCCACCCTCAGCCTCTACAACTTCCACTCGTTCTCCTGCAGCGCCCGGGAGTGGGAGGTCTGGAACACCAACGACGCCTCCACCTCGACCCGGTGGAACTCGCAGCCGCAGTGGGGCCGGGAGTACGCGTACTCCTTCGAGACCCGCGACGTGGACACCGGCACCGACAGCCACCAGTGCACCAACTCCGACGGCACCGGCTGGGTCAACGCCAACATCACCCAGCTCGCCGCGGACTGGGCCGGCAACGGCAACAACTACGGCACGCTGGGCCTGAAGGCCGACAACGAGTCGGACTCCTACGCCTGGAAGAAGTTCTCCTCCACCGAGGGCGGCGCGGTCCCGCACATCGCGGTGACGTACAACTCCGTCCCGCCGACGCCGAGTTCGGTCGACGTTCTGCCGTCGGTCCCGGGCAACCCGGCCTACACCAGCTCCACCACGCCGATGTTCCAGGTCCTCGCGGCCGACGCCGACGGCGGCACCGTGGGCGTCAACATCGACCTCTGGAAGGGCTCCACCTTCGTCAACGGCATCTACCGGTCGGTCCCGGCCGGCAGCTACCTCCAGGTGCGGCCCTCGGACCTGAGCGTCCCCGCGCTGGACGAGGGCGGGAGCTACTCGGTCTGGGCCCGGATCAGCGACGCCAACTCCCAGTCCGGCTGGGTCGGCACCTCCTTCGTGGTCGACACCGTCAAGCCCGGTGCGCCCATCGTCACCTCGCCGACCTACCCGGCCGACGGCCTGTGGCACGGCGGGGCCGGACAGGCGGGCCAGTTCACCTTCACCCCGCCGGCGAACACCACCGACTTGATCGGGTTCGTCCACTCCCTGGACGGCGGGGCACCGGTGACGGTCGCCGCCACCCAGACCGTCACCACCTCCATCACCCCGGCCACCGACGGCAAGCACACCCTGGTCGTGCAGGCCAAGGACCGTGCGGGGAACCTCTCCGACGCCACCACCTTCGCCTTCCAGGTGGGCCGCGCCGGTCTGACCTCGCCGGCCGACGGCAGCCAGTCCGCCAAGCGCGTGAAGCTCTCGGTGGACGCGCAGGCCGACCTCAAGCGGGTGGTCTACCAGTACCGCCGCGGCCCGGGCGCCACCGAGTACAACGTGCCGCTCACCAACCTCACCAAGGCGGACAACACCCCGGTCACCGACCCCAAGCCGCGCCTGGCCGACCTCGGCACGCACGCCAACTGGACGGTGGTCGACACCCTCGGCAACGTCGGCGGCGTGGTCCAGGTCCGCGCCCTGATGTTCCCCGAGGACGGCTCCGGCGCCGGTACCGCCACCGGCTGGAACACCATGACGGTGGACCAGAACGCCGACGGCGCCGCCGGCGTCACGGTGGGCCCCGGCTCGGTCAACCTGCTCACCGGTGACTACACCTTCGACGCCACGGACGCCAACGAGAGCGGGATGGCGGTCAAGCGCACCTTCTCCTCGCGCGGTCTCGGTCGCGGTTGGCAGGCCCAGGGCGAGCGGCTGACGGCCAATCAGCGTCAGGTCTCCACCGACACCACCGGCTTCACCGCCGGCCAGGCCACCATCGAGCGGTCCACGGTGCGCGGCCACGACAACTCCACCGACTCCCTGCGGGTCGTCCCGGCCGCCGGCGGCTGGGACTCCTTCGCCGCGCTCGGCCCGGAGTACACGCTCGGCCAGGGCATGCAGCCCGGCAAGACCTACCGGCTGAGCGCCTGGATCTACGTCCCCTCGGCCACCGGTCTGGACACCAGCGCGCTGCCCAACCGCGGCCTGAAGATCGTCGGTGTCTACAAGAGCGGTGGCACCTACGGCGAGACGGCCTCCTCGAAGGCCTCGTTCACCGACGGCTGGCAGCAGCTGACGCTGGACATGGTCGTGCCCAAGGACGCCACCGAGGCGTGGTTCCGCCTCTACAACGGCAACGTCGGCGGCAGCGGGAAGGAGGTCTTCTTCGACGACATCTCGCTGAAGGAGATCGTCGCCCCGTTCGGCCCGCAGTGGGCCGGCGGCCCCGACTCGGGCACCGGCTCCGACTACCGCTCGCTCTCCCTCCCCTCCTCCGACCTCGTCCAGATCAAGCGCGCGGACGACTCCTCGCTGACCTTCGCCAAGGCCAATGACGGCAGCTTCTTCGCCGAGCCGGGTGCGGAGTCCTTGAGCCTGAAGGCGTCCACCGCCACCTCGGGCCCGCTGGTCACCTCCTTCGGGCAGTGCCTGGAGGTGCCGAACGGCGCTCCGGGCAACGGCGTGAACCCGCAGTACGCGCCCTGCACCGGTGCGCCCAACCAGCAGTGGACCTACGGGGACGACCTGTCCCTGAAGGTGATGGGCTACTGCCTGGACAACCCGTGGGGCGCCACCGCCGACAACACCCGGATGGTGCTGTGGTCCTGCGGTTCGGGCAGCCCGAACCAGCAGTGGCGCCTGCAGGCCAACAAGTCGCTGGTCAACGGCCAGTCCGGCAAGTGCCTCGACGCCAACCTCGGCGGCACCATCTGGACCTGCTGGGGCGGCTCCTGGCAGCTCTGGGACGTCCAGACCAACGGCACCGTCTACACCCTGACCGACCTGGACGGCTCCACCACGGTCTTCACCCGCCAGCCCGGCTCCGACGTCCACCAGGTGGCCAGCGAGACCGGTCCCGCGAACGCCTCCACCACCCAGTACCTGTACGACGTCACCGACGGCCGCGCGCTCCCCAAGCGCGTGATCGCTCCCGTCGAGCCCGGGGTCGACGACCTCAACCACTGCACCGTCACCCCGCTGCCGCGCGGCTGCGACGTGCTCGACTACGACTACGCGACCAGCACCACGGCCGTGGCCGGCACCCCCGGCGACTACACCGACCGGGTCCGCTCGGTGAAGTCCTGGTCCTGGAACCCGACCACCTCCCAGCAGGAGGCCGTCGAGGTCGCGCACTACCTCTACGACGACAAGGGCCGGCTGGCACAGGTCTGGGACCCGCGCCTGGCGACCCCGCTCAAGACCACCTACACCTACGACAGTTCGGGCCGGGCCACCCAGCTCGCGCCCGCCGGTGAGCTGCCCTGGTCCTTCGACTACGGGCCGGCCGGCTCCGACCAGGACCCGGGCCACCTGCTGAAGGTCCGTCGGAACTCGCTGGTGCCCGGCTCCAAGAGCCAGGTCAGCGGTGAGATCGCCACCAAGCTGGTCTACTCCGTGCCGCTGACCCGGGCCGCCGGCGGTCCGTACGACATGGCCGGTGCCGACGTCGCCCAGTGGGGCCAGACCGACGCGCCGACCGACGCGACGGCCGTCTTCGGCCCCGAGGACACCTCCACCACCCACACCGCCTCCTCCACCGTCCCCGGGAAGGACGGGTACAAGGCGGCCAACGTCCGTTACCTCAACGCCTCGGGTGACGAGGTGAACGCCGCGACCCCGTCCGTCGCCGTCAAGGGGGACATCAACACCACCGAGCACGACCGCTTCGGGCACACGGTCCGCACGCTGGACGCCACCAACCGCTCGATCGCGCTCGGCACCCACCCCGACACGGCGAAGTTCGTCAGCGAGCTCGGCCTGCCGGCCTCCTCGGCCGACCGGGCGCGACTGCTCGACTCCCGCACCACGTACACCGCCGACGGTCTGGACGTCGTCGAGACGCTCGGCCCGGTGCGCCGGGTGGCGCTGTCCGAGGCGCTGGCGGGGCAGACGAACCCGGTCACCGTCACCTCGGAGGCGGAGACGCTGCCCCAGCTGGGTGCCAACTACCCGCTGAAGATGGACGCCGACTGCTGCGGCCTGACCTGGTCGGGCGGTGCGCAGCTGAGTCTGCGCGGCACCGCGGCCGGCGCCGAGGACACCGTGCGGGTGAGCGTGCCCGAGGAGGGCGACTACGTCCTCAGCGGGCAGCTCACGAAGTACAACGACCACGGCATCGTGCAGCTGTCGATCGACGGCACCAACCTCGGCTCGCCGATCGACGAGTACTCCGCGACGCCGGCGGTGGCGCCGTTCACCACCGGTGCGCCGATCCACCTGACCCGCGGTGACCACTCGCTCAAGATGCTGGTGACCGGCACCAACGCCGCCTCCACCGGCGAGCGCTTCCACGCCGGGTTCGACACCTTCACCCTGACCAAGACCACCGTCAACCCGACCCTCCCGGTGGGCACTTCGGTGCTCGCCCGGGACCACACCACCAACACCTACGACGAGGGCAAGCCCGACGGCCGGGCCTACCACCTGGTCACGACCGCCGGCACCGGCGTCCGGATCGACGGCTACGCCACCGACGCCGACCTGCGGGTCACCCGGAACGGCTACGACACCCCGCTCGGCGGCACCGCCGGCTGGACCCTGAAGAAGCCGACGAGCGTCACCCTCGACGCGACCGGGGCCGCGCTCACCACCACGACCCGCTTCGACGACAAGGGCCGGGCCGAGGAGCTGCGCGTCCCCGGCACCGGACAGGCGGCCGAGGCCAGCACCGTGAAGTCGGTCCACTGGACCGCCGGCACGAACGCCGCGGACGCGGCCTGCGGCGGCCGTCCCGAGTGGGCGGGCCTGCTCTGCACCAGCGGCCCGGGCGCCGCGATCACCGGGGCGGACTCGGCGCGGATGCCGACCACCCTCCCGGTCAAGCGGATCACCCGGTACTCGCGCTTCGGCAACCCCGAGGAGATCACCGAGACCAACGCCGGCAAGACCCGCACCACCACGACCGTCCGCGACGCGGCCGAGCGGCAGCTCTCGGTCGAGATCACCGGCGGCGAGGGCCAGGCGGTCCCGAAGACCGTCACGGAGTACGACCCCGCCACCGGCGCCGTGGTGAAGACCACGGCCGGCGGCAAGTCCGTCGTCCGGGTGGTCGACCAGCTGGGCCGGGAGATCTCGTACACGGACGGCGAGGGTGCCACCACCACGAGCCAGTACGACGCCTACGGCAAGCCGGTGAAGGTCACCGACCCGTCGGGCTCGGTCACCCTCACCTACGACCGGGTCAAGGAGCCCCGGGGGATGGTCACTTCGGTGACCGACAGCGTGGCGGGCGAGTTCACCGCCACCTACGGTCCGGACGGCCAGCTGGTGGAGCAGTCCTACCCGGGCGGCATCGTCCGCAAGGACGTCCGCAACGCCTCCGGCGAGACCACCGGCCGTACCTACACCCGTAGTTCGGACGGCGCCGTGGTCTGGTCGCAGAGCCGCGAGGTCACCACCCGGGGGCAGGTCACCAAGGACACCGACTCCACCTCGGTGAAGTCCTACGCCTACGACCGCCTCGGCCGGCTGACCAAGGCCGAGCAGACCACCGGCAACGCCGGTTGCACCACCCGTGGTTACAGCTACGACGTGCACTACAACCGGACCGCCAAGTCCACCTCGCCCGCCGCCGCCAACGGTGGCTGCAGCACGGCCGCCCCGGTCACCGAGAACCACACCTACGACAGCGCGGACCGGATCACCGACGCCGGTTACCGGTACGACGCCTTCGGCCGGACCACCCGGACCGCTAGCGGCACCCTCAACGGCTTCTGGACCAACGACCTGGTCGCCTCCCAGGAGACCGCCGACACCCGTCAGGTGCTCACCCTCGACCCGGCGGGCCGGCTCGCCGGCTCCACGGTCAGCAAGAAGCAGGGGGACGGCAGTTGGGCCACCACCGCGTCCCGGCTCAACCACTACGGCGCCGGTGACGACGAGCCCCGCTGGATCGTCGAGGACACCACCACCGGTGCCTGGACCCGCAACGCCTCCGGCCCGGACGGCGACCTCGCCGCCACCATCACCAGCACCGGAGCCGTCCGGCTCCAGCTGACCGACCTGTTCGGCAGCGTGGTGGTGGCCACCGATCCGGCGCTGACCGCTCCGCAGGTGCTCTCCTTCGACGAGTTCGGCGTCGCGGCGGCCGGGCAGGCCGAGGCCCGCTACGGCTGGCTCGGCGGGAAGCAGCGGTCCTCCCAGGCCCTGGACGGCAACGTCCTGATGGGCGTCCGCCTCTACGACACGGTCAACGGCCGCTTCCTCTCCGTCGACCCGGTCTACGGCGGCAACTCCAACTCCTACGACTACGTCAGTGGTGACCCGCTGGGCCGCTACGACCTCGACGGCCGGATGGACTGGGGGTACTGGGACCCGAAGCAGTTCGCCAAGAACGCGGCGAGCAAGCTCAAGAGCAAGGCCAAGTCCACCTACCGGGACGCCAGGAACTGGGTCTCGGACAGCAAGGTCGGGCGCATGAGCCGCAACCCGAACGTCCGGCACTGGTTCTACGGGATCCGCACCATCACCGCGGTCATCAACCCGGTCCGCAAGGCCAAGTGGGCCTTCGGGATCCTGCGGAACCCGGCCCAGTCCTGGGCCACCTGCACGGCGACCCTGTTCAGCCTCTGGGGCTGCGCGAAGACCTTCAGCGGGATTCCGGAGGCCATCTACTGGGGCAAGAAGTACTACGACAACTACAGCTACGTCCAGGACTACAACTCGTCCTTGACCGAGAGCCAGAAGGACAGCGTGTGCCGCCGCTACACCGGGTACCGGGGCGACTGGTGCACCGGCTGACCTCGAAGGGAGCAGCACCGTGGACATCGTCGTCTCCGGCCTGATCGCACTCGGCCGGGCCCTCGTGTCGCTGCTGTTCTGGGCGAACGACGTGTCCGGGGTCCGGAGCCTCTTCCGGAAGCCGGAGGACGGTCCGGAGGAGAAGTGCTGACGTAACGACCGTCCGCAGGACGGCCGAATGCCCCGGTCCGGATTTCTCGGGCCGGGGCATTCGGCCGTCGTCCATTTCGGCGCCGACTCAATGAGCGTCCGTCAGATGGGCGAAAAGGATGACATTACTGGTGTATTCACGCTCGGCCCGGTCGAAACGGCCGCCGCAGGTGATGACGCGCAGTTCCGCTGCCTGGGTCGGGCCGTAGACCAGCGCGTTCGGAAAGGACTTCCGGGGGAAGGTGCGGACCTCGTCCACGGTGAACACCGCCGTGCTGCCGTCCAGCCGCGCGACCTCGACGGTGGCCCCCGCCTTCACGGTGGACAGCGCCCAGAAGACGGCCGGCCCGTCGAGGGTGTCCACGTGCCCGGCCACCACCGCGGCGCCCTGGGCACCCGGGGTCGCGGAGTCCCGCAGCCAGCCCGCCGTGCCCGGCATCGAGTACGGCGGCAGCTCCGGACGCCCCTTGTCGTCCGAACCGAGGGCCAGCAGCGGGGCCGCCACGCCGATCGCGGCGATGGTGAGCCGGATCGGCGTGGACGGGGCGAGCGGGGCGTGGCCGGCGGGCGGGGCCCGGTGCTCGGAGCCCGGGCCCGTCTGCTGAGAGGCCGTCAGGGAGCCGGCCGGTCGCGGCACGGCCGCCGCCCGGGGAGCGGGCGGGGACGTGCTCGCGGTGCGGCCCGCGTCGCGGACGGCTCCGATCAGCGAGACCAGCAGCAGGGCCCCGGACAGGGCCGCCGTGGCCGGTCGGACGCGGCGTGACCACCCGTCAGGCACCGTTCGCGGCGCGGCCCCGCCGCCGCCTGAGGAGCCGCACCACGGCCGTACCGGCTGCCCCGCCGGTCAGCGCGAGCGCCCCGTACCCGGCCAGGCCGGGCTCCGGCCGCCCCCTCCCGTCCTTCCAGCCGCCTCCGGTGGCCGGCGCCGCCGGGTCGGCCACCGTGACCGTGCCGACCGCGACCGGCCGGCCGCCGCAGGCGGCGGTGACCGGGTAAGTCCCCGGGGCTGCCCCGACCGGGAGGGTGAGCTGGCCGCCGGTGCCGCCCGGCGGGAGCTGCACGGGCTCGGGGAGCACCGGCGAGGTGACGGTGGTGCCGGGGCAGGCGGTGCCGGTGTTGATCTGCACCGTGCCGCCCGGGTGGGTGACGGGCGGATCGACGGTCATCGGCGCGGGTGACGCCAAGGCCGGGTGACCGCCGCCGAGGGCGGGACCACCACCGCCGAGGCCGGGGTCCTCCGGATCGCCGGGGGCCGCCGGATCCGCCGGATCCGCGGGGTCGCCGGGGTCGGCGGGGTCGTCCACCTCCTCGGGTGCCACGGCCCCCTTGGCCGGGGTGTCCTTCGTCGGGGCGGCGGGGACCGCCTTCGGCGGCTGGGGCTTCGGGGTCTCCCCGCACCGGACCGGGTGGACCGCGCACCAACCGGGCGGCATTCCGTCCCGTGGTGCGGCGAATGCCGGAGCACCGGTTCCCAGGAATGCTGCCGTTACTGCGGCACCCGCTAGTCCCATAGCGAGCTTCGCCATCAAACCGGCTCCTTTCACAGCCGAAGCCGAGCTGACCGGAAGTCACACTCGGCTCCTGCGCGAACAATTACGCAATGGTTGTGAAATCGGCCCGGACGCTAAACCCGGCTCCACCGGCTGCCCGGTGATCAACACCCGGCTGGACGGCCCCCTCAACCCCTTCGGCTCAGCTCCTCCCGGAACCCCGCCGGCGGTGCGCCCCACGTGCCCCCGCGTGCGCCCCGTTCACCCTCAACCGCCCGGCCGCGCCACCGCGATCCCGAGGTCCAGGGCCCTGGTCCGCAGCCGGTCCGCCAGGGTGCCGTCCGGCAACCGGACCAGCCGGGCCGGCCCACCGGGCCGTCAGACCACGGTGACCGTCACGTTGGTGAAGCCCGTGGAACGCAGCAGGCCTCCCAGCATCTCCCGGGTGCTGTCCTCCGCCTGCCGGGTCAGCTCGGTCTCCTTGGCCGCCTGCTCGATCTTCTGCACGGCGAGCTGCTCGACCTGGCGCTGGTTGCCGGGGTTGCCGCTGAAGAAGTCGCCGATCCGGTCGAAGAACCCGCGCTGCTGGAGGTAGACGTAGGAGCGCTTCACGTCCACGGCGGGCGGGGCGAGTTGGGCGTGCGGGACCTTCACCGTCACGCTCCGGCGGTCCTCGGAGACGGTGACCGCGTCCGCGCCGAGCCCGCCGAGGTCGACGTAGGCGTCCACCGAGCCGGCCGCGACGTAGAGCGTGCGGTTGCCGAGGATCTGGGAGGGCAGGAAGGCGGCCTCGTGGTCGAGGTCCACGATCACCTGGAAGTTGCCCTGGGCTCCGGTGAAGCGCTTCATCTGCTGGATCGACTGCAGCAGCACCGGCTGGCTGCGGTCGACCGTCTTGCGCTCGAAGGGGTTCGGCAGGCTGGGGAAGATCCCGCCCTGCACCCCGGCGAGGAACAGCGCGACGATCACGGCCAGGGTGACGGGCAGGCTCAGGTACCAGGGCAGCCCGCGGCGGCGCCCCTCGCGGGGCGAAGGTTCCTCATCGGTACGGGACTTGGGGCGAAAGCGGCCGGACGGAGTCATGGTCTGCGGGTACCCGGGGTCCGGGGGTTCAAGCAGACCGATCGTCAACAACCTTTGCCGAACGGCCACTTGTCGCCACGCATCGACCCGTTGAAGTGGTCCAGACCTGCCACTGGAAGGAAGCTTTCCTTACACTTCGCCCCCACCCGAAATTCCCCGCGAAATGATCAATCACCTTACGGTGAACACCACTTGACCTGCACCGATCTAGCGACTCCGGCAAGCGGAATTCGGGGTTCTGGTGGGCAGATCCGGCATTCCACCCCTGCCCGCGCGCCGCTTTTCCGGACGCCCATTGACTGAATGGTCCAGACCTTTCTAACCTCCCGGTGACGACTGTGGTGAGCGGTTGCCCCCGACCGGCTGGCTCACAGACGGCACAGGTGCGTCCCCTTCCGGCAGCCTCCCCTACGGGCTGCCACGGACTGACGGAGGAGCACTCCTTGAGCACAGCACTCCCCCACACCGGAAGATCCCGCCTCCGGCGGGCCGCCGCGATCCTCGCGGCGCTCGCCCTGCCGGTCACCGGCATCGTCGCCCAGGCCGCCCCGGCCCAGGCGGCCGGCTCGGCGACCGCGACGTACACCAAGACCTCGGACTGGGGCACCGGTTTCGAGGGCAAGTGGACGATCAGCAACACCGGTTCCACCACGCTCAGCAGCTGGACGGTCGAGTGGGACTACCCGGCCGGCACCGCCCTCAGCTCGTCCTGGGACGCGGAGGTGACCAGCGCGGGCACCCACTGGACGGGCAGGAACAAGGGGTGGAACGGCACCCTCGCCCCGGGCGCCAGCGTCAGCTTCGGCTTCATCGGCACCGGCCCCGGCGCTCCCAGCGGCTGCAAGCTCAACGGCGGCAGCTGCGACGGCGGCACCACGCCCACCGACAACCCGCCCGGCGCCCCCGGCACCCCGACCGCGGGCAACGTCGCCGACACCGGCCTCACCCTCAGCTGGGCCCCGGCCACCGACGACAACGGCGTCAAGAACTACGACGTCTACCGGGGCGGCGCCAAGGTCGCCACCGTCACCGGCACCGGCTACACCGACTCCGGTCTCACCAAGAACACCACCTACACCTACACCGTCGTCGCCCGCGACACCGCCGACCAGACCGGCCCCGCCTCCGGCGCCGTCTCGGTGACCACGACCAACGGCACCACCGATCCCACCGACAACCCGCCCGGCGCCCCGGGCACCCCGGTCGCCGGCGGTGTCAACGACACCTCGCTGACGCTCACTTGGGCCGCGGCGACCGACGACAAGGGCGTCAAGAACTACGACGTCCTCCGGGGCGGCGCCAAGGTCGCCACCGTCACCGGCACCAGCTACACCGACTCCGGCCTCACCAAGGGCACCACCTACACCTACACCGTCGTCGCCCGCGACACCGCGGACCAGACCGGCCCCGCCTCCGGCGCCGTCTCGGTGACCACCACGGGTGGCGTGGTCGACCCGGGCGGCCCGGTCAAGCTCGGCTACTTCACCGACTGGGGCACCTACGGGCGCAACTACCAGGTGAAGAACCTGGTCACCTCCGGCACCGCCGCGAAGATCACCCACATCAACTACGCCTTCGGCAACGTCACCAACGGCCAGTGCACCATCGGGGACGCCTACGCCGACTACGACCGCGCCTACACCGCCGACCAGAGCGTCGACGGCGTCGCCGACACCTGGGACACCGGCGCCCTGCGCGGCAGCTTCAACCAGCTGCGCAAGCTGAAGAAGCAGTACCCGAACCTCAAGGTGCTCTGGTCCTTCGGCGGTTGGACCTGGTCCGGCGGCTTCGGCCAGGCCGCGGCCAACCCGACGGCCTTCGCCAACTCCTGCTACAGCCTGGTCGAGGACCCCCGGTGGGCCGACGTCTTCGACGGCATCGACATCGACTGGGAGTACCCCAACGCCTGCGGCCTGTCCTGCGACACCAGCGGCTCCGCCGCCTACCGCACCCTCATGCAGGCCCTGCGCGCCCGCTTCGGCTCCTCGAACCTGGTCACCGCCGCCATCTCCGCCGACGGCGGCAACGGGGGCAAGCTCGACCAGGCCGACTACGCCGGCGCGGCCCAGTACGTCGACTTCTACAACGTCATGACGTACGACTTCTTCGGCGCGTGGGACGCCAAGGGCCCGACCGCCCCGCACTCCCCGCTCACCTCGTACGCCGGCATCCCGATCGCCGGCTTCAACTCCGAGGCGGCGATCACCAAGCTGAAGGGCAAGGGCATCGCCGGCTCCAAGCTCAACCTCGGCATCGGCTTCTACGGCCGCGGCTGGACCGGCGTCACCCAGTCCGCCCCGGGCGGCACCGCCACCGGCCCCGCCACCGGCACCTACGAGCAGGGCATCGAGGACTACAAGGTCCTCAAGAACACCTGCCCCGCCACCGGCACGGTCGCCGGCACCGCCTACGCCCACTGCGGCACCAACTGGTGGAGCTACGACACCCCCGCCACCATCAACTCCAAGATGGCCTGGGTGAAGCAGCAGGGCCTGCGCGGCGCCTTCTACTGGGAGTTCAGCGGCGACACCGCCACCGGCGAACTCGCCAACGCCGTCCACACCGGTCTCCAGTGACGGCCGCCGACGCCGGCTGACGCCAGGTCACACCGGCTGACACCGGCCGACGACCGCCCGGGCCCCAGCGGGGTCCGGGCGGTTCCGGTCAGCGACTCACCGGCTCACCGGCTCACCGGCTCACCACGTCACGTAGCTGGACTGGTAGTACACCGTCCGGTTGTCCACCACGACCCCGGCGTAGTTGCGGTAGTTGTGGCCCGGCACCTTGGTGGCGTGGATCGCCGGGTGGCGGCCGGTGTAGCAGGCCTGGTACTTGTCGCTCAGCGCCACGTACTTCTGGTCGGTCTCGTCGTAGAGGCCGTACGACACCCGGCAGGAACTGCCCAGGCTGCCGCGCTGGTTGACGTAGACGTCGCCCGAGACGGTCACCCCGTTGTCGGAGCTGCACACCCCCACGTTCCAGCCGTAGGAGTTGGTGGGCGGGGTGTAGCACCCGCCGCCGGCGGCCTCGGCGGGCGCGGCCAGCACCAGGGAGGTCCCGAGCACGGCCACGGCCGCGACGAGGGCCCCCAGCGGGCGTCTTCCTGCGGACATCGACATTCTTCTTCCCCCGGTCGGCTGTGGGTGGAGCTGGTGGCGCGCACTCTACTGACGGGACCGCCGCCGGGGCAGGGGCGCCGCGCGAAGTGGCAGGACGCGCTCCGCCTCCGGCGAAGGGGTTGCCCGCCGCCCCGAAGATCGCTACTGTCCCGCTCCATGTACGTCTCCGATCCGCACTGACAGATCCGGCACCCGCCGCCCGCTTCCCCGTGCCACGGGGCCCGGCGGCCCGTCGATCCGTCATGCCCGCGCGCAGCCCGACGTGCTGCGCCGTCCCGTCTGGAGACGTCTTTCCATGTCCGGCCCCTCTCGGGGCGACGCGACCTTCCGCGCCGTCCTCGCACTGCCCCATGCCCGCCGACTGTTCACCGCCGCGATGCTGGCCCGGGCCTGTTACGGCCTGCTGCCGCTGCCGCTGCTGCTCGCCCTCCAACAGGCCACCCACTCCTACACCTCGGCCGGTGCCACCGCCGCCGCCTCCGGCCTGGCCACCGCGCTGCTCGGCCCGTACCGGGCCCGTCTGGTGGAGCGTCATCCGCGCACCCTGACGGCGTTCGCGCTCTGCTACGCCGCCCTGCTCACCGCGGTCGGCGTCAGCTGCGCGGTCGGCGGCCCGGTACCGCTCACCCTGGGCCTGGCCATCCTGGCCGGCACCTGTCCGCCGCCGGTCGGACCGCTGATGCGCACGCTCTGGGGCCGGTTGGCCCGCGGCGAGGCGCAGCAGCAGGCCGCGCTCAGCCTGGACACGGCCGCCGAGTCCACCGTCTTCGCCCTCGGCCCGGTCCTCGGCGCCCTGCTGGCCGCCGCCGTCACGCCGCCCGTCGTGCTGCTGCTGGGCACCGTCCTGGTGCTGGCCGGTTTCGGCCTGCTGGCCCGGGCCCTGCGCGGCACGCCGCTGCGGTCCTCCGGTCCGTCGACCGGCGGCTCCACCACCCCGCTCCGCCGCCCGGGCTTCCTGCCGCTGCTGCTGGTCGTGCTGGCCACCGCCTCGGGCCTGTCCCTCTTCGAGCTGGGTGTCCTC
This sequence comes from Kitasatospora sp. NPDC004289, assembly GCF_053602875.1. NCBI lineage: Bacteria > Bacillati > Actinomycetota > Actinomycetes > Kitasatosporales > Streptomycetaceae > Kitasatospora > Kitasatospora sp. NPDC004289. Next base: position 145,402 of record NZ_JBSGEL010000003.1, read on the forward strand.
GCCGCCTGGGGCACGGTCGCCACCGGCGTCCTCGGCACCCTCTTCTCGGTCGGCGGCGTGCTCGGCGGCCTGGTCTACGGACGCCGCCGCTGGCCCGGCCCGCTGACGCACCGTCCGGTCCTGCTCGCCGCCGGGGCCTCGGCCGCCTACGCCCTGCCCGTCCTGCTCCACACCACCCCCACCGCCGGCCTGGCCCTCCTCCTCGCCGGAGCCTGCACCGACGTCCTGCTGATCACCTCCTACCAGCTCGTCGACCGCCTCGTCCCCGACGGCTCCCGCACCGAGGCCGGTGCCTGGATCAACACCGCCTTCAACCTCGGTGCCGCCGCCGGCTCCGCCCTCGGCGGCACCCTGCTCGACCGCACGGGCCCGACCACGGTCTTCGCCACCACCGCCGCCGTGATCGCCCTCTGCGCCCTGCTCTGCGCCCGCGCCCTCACCCGGCGGGCGGTGGCGGCCGAGGCGACGCCGACCGAGCCTTGGCCGACCGAGCCCGGGCCGACCGGCACCGGCGAGGAGGCCCGCCGGGGCGCCGAGGTCTGAGCGCACACCTGCCGGCGGTTCACCCGGAAGGTGCCGGAAGGACGCCGGAGTCCCCGTCCCGGGCCAGCGCGAGCATCAGCGCGTCGTCGGTGAAGCGGCCGCGGCCGACGTGGCGGAGGAGGTCGGTCGCCAGGGCGGCGACCGTGGTGGTGGGGTCGGGCGGGCCGGGGTGGTCGGGCAGCAGGAGCGGGAGGCGGTCGAGCAGGGGGTAGGGGTGGCCGTCCTCGTCGCGGTTGTCGGTGACGCCGTCGGTGGTGAGGACCAGGAGGTCGCCGGGGCCGAAGGGGAGGTGCCAGGGCGGCGCGGGGTCCCCGGGCGTCAGGGTGCCGAGGCCGAGCGGAAGGCCCGGCTCGGGTGGTTCCACGGCGCGGAGGGTGCCGTCGGGGTGGACCAGGACCGGGGCCTCGTGGCCGCGGTGGAGCAGCCGGAGCCGGTCGGGGCCGAACTCGACGAACAGGGCGGTGACGAAACGGTCCGGGTCGCCGTCCAGTTCGACGGCGGACTCGACCAGCCGGCCGACCCGGTCCAACTCGGGCTCGGTGCGGGCGACCTGACGGAACGCCCCGAGCGCCACCGCCGCCGTCCGTACCGCACCGAGGCCCTTGCCCTGGACGTCGCCGATCAGCACCCGCACCCCGTACGGCGTCTCGACCGCCGAGTAGAGGTCGCCGCCGACGTCGGCGTTGTCGTCCAGGGCGAAGTACCGCACGGCCGTCCGCACTCCGCCGAGGCGCTCCGGGGCGGGCAGCAGGATGGCCTGCTGGGCGGCCACCGCGACCCGGGTGACCGAGCGCAGGTGCCTCTCCCGGCGCTGCCGGACGCGGGCCACGTTGGTGCTCAGCGCGATGGCGACCAGGAAGACCACGGTGTTGATCTGGAAGAACCGGTCCGTCGGATCGGGGAGCGTGTCGTAGGTGCCGAGCAGGTAGCGCAGCGGGAGGGCCACCAGCCCGATCACCACCACCTCGCGCGGGCGGCCGCGGACGGCGGCCAGCGCGGGGCCGAGCACCAGGAAGGGGTAGAAAATCGTGCCGGGTCCGGTGGCCAGGTCGACCACGGTGACCAGGGCCATCACCCCGAGCGGCAGGCCGGTGCGCCAGAGCCTGGCCCGCCAGGAGTTCTCGTCCTCCAGGAGCTCCTCGGCCCCGGTGGCGGGCGTGCGGAGCCACCGTCGGGCCATCCGGGCGCGCCGGGTCGTCACCTGCTGTCCGGTGCCGTCACCTCCCCACCATCTCCCACCGCCCGCCCGGCCATGCCTGACGGACCGTGCGGTGCCCCCTTCGGCGCACGCCCCGCGCCCGACCGGCCCCGCCCGGGGGCGGTCTCGGCATCCCTCCGAAAAAATCTTCCCCGGACGTGTCGATCCACCGCGCCCCCGTTCGACGCAGGGGTGAGAGGCGGGGAACGGCCCCGCCGCACCGAGGACCCGAGGAGCACACCATGCCCCGCTACATGACGCTGATCCGCATCGACGAGGAGAAGGCTGCGGGCTTCGAGCCCGACCCCGGTTTCGAGCAGCGGATGGGCGCCCTCTTCGAGGAGATCGCCAAGGCCGGGGCGATGCTGGACACCAACGGCCTCAAGCCGACCTCGGAGGGCACCCGGCTCGCCTGGTCGGGCGGGCGGCTGAGCCTGACCGACGGGCCGTTCACCGAGACCCGGGAGGTGGTCGGCGGCTACATCGTCTTCCAGTGCCGGGACAAGGCGGAGGCGGTGGAGTGGACCCGCCGCTTCCTCTCCCTCCACCCGGAGAGCTGGGAGGTCGGCGCCGAGGTCCGCGAGATCGACGAGATGCCGACCCCGCCGGGGGCCTGACCCCTCGTCACGCGGCGCGCCCCACGACCGGCCCGGGGCGCGCCGCTTTGCCCCGCCCCCGCACGGCTGCTCTGATGGGTGCCCGTGACGGACGTGACGGAGCGGAGCGGGGCAGCCGGGCGGCAGGACGTGGCGGCGGCAGCCGCGACCGCCTTCAGGATGGAGTCAGCACGGATCATCGCCACCGTCGCCCGGGTGGTGCGGGACGTCGGCATCGCCGAGGAACTGGCCCAGGACGCCGTGGTGGCGGCGCTGGAGCAGTGGCCCGAGGCCGGCGTGCCGGACCGTCCGGGTGCCTGGCTGACCGCCGTCGCCCGCAACCGGGCGGTCGACCTGGTCCGGCGCCGCGAGGTGTACGCCCGCAAGTTGGCCGAGGTCGGCCGCAGTCTGGAGGACGTACCGCCGCCGCCCGACCCCGCCGAGCAGGACGACATCGACGACGACCTGCTGCGGCTGGTCTTCACCGCCTGCCACCCCGTCCTCTCCGCCGACGCCCGCGCCGCTCTGACGCTGCGTCTGGTCGGCGGTCTGACCACGGCGGAGATCGCCCGGGCGTTCCTGGTGCCCGAACCGACGATCGCCCAGCGGATCGTCCGGGCCAAGCGCAGCATCGCCGCAGCCGGGGTGCCGTTCGAGGTGCCGGGCGGTGCGGACCGGGCCGGACGGCTGGCCTCGGTGCTGGAGGTCATCTACCTGGTCTTCAACGAGGGCTACGCCGCCACCGCCGGGGAGGACCTGCTCCGTCCGGCGCTCTGCGAGGAGGCGATGCGGCTGGCCCGGGTGCTGGCCGCGCTGATGCCGCAGGAGCCGGAGGTGCACGGCCTGGCCGCCCTGACGGAACTCCAGGCCGCCCGCCTCCCCGCCCGCACCGGGCCGGACGGCGCCCCGGTGCTGCTGGCCGACCAGAACCGCGGCCGCTTCGACCGCCTGCTGATCCGGCGCGGCACCGAGGCCCTCGCCCGCGCGGGCGTCACCCGCCCCGACGCCGGCCCGTACACCCTGCAGGCCGCCATCGCCGCCTGCCACGTGCTGGCCCCGCGCTGGGCCGACACCGACTGGGCCACCATCACCGGCCTCTACACCCGTCTGGAAACCCTCAACCCCTCCCCCGTGGTCCGCCTCAACCGCGCCGTCGCCCTCTCCTACGCCCGCGGCCCCGCCGAGGCCCTCACCCTGGTCGACGCCCTCGCGGCGGAGCCCGCCCTGCGCAGCTACCACCTGCTCCCCAGCGTCCGCGGCGACCTCCTCGCCCGCCTGGACCGCCCGGCCGAGGCCCGCGCCGAGTTCGAACGCGCCGCCGCCCTGGCCGGCAACGACCGCGAACGCGAGCTCCTCCTCGCCCGCGCGGCCGGGCTCGGCGGCTGACCGGCCGTCAGGCCCCGGCCGGCGCGGTGGCCTTGCCGCGCAGGGTCCACGCGACGGCGCTGAGCAGGGCGGCACCCGGGGCGATGCCCGCCGCCGTGGCGACGGCGGCCTGCGGGGCGCCCGCCCAGGCGAGCGCGATCCCGACGCCACCGCAGACGGACAGGACCGCCGCGAGGGCGTTGACGGCGGACATCCGCCAGACGGCGGCGAGCCCGAAGAAGTGCAGGCCGACGACGAGGGCGATCCAGCCGACGGCGGCCTGCGGGTGGTGCAGAACACGGGAGATGACGAAGAGTCCGGCCGCGCCGACGCCCACCTCGGCGGCCACCACGAGGCGGTAGCCCCGGCCGAAGGTCGCGGGCGGGGCGGAGGGCGCGGAGCGGCGGCGCAGGAGGGTGAAGAGCCGCAGGAAGGCGAGGACCGCGAGGACGCGGATCGGTATGCCGACGCCTGCGGGGAGGGGCCCGGTGTTGGCCAGGACGAAGACGAGGCCGAAGACGGCGCCGATGAGCGGGCCGAGCTGGTTCTTTCGCACGGCGCAGGCTCTCACCAAAGTGGATCATGATGCAACGGGCTTCCCGGCCCGCGCGGGCGCGCAGGTGGATGCGGTGATTCACCGTCCGTCAGCAGCCGTGCCTGGATAGGGTGTTGACGCCGTGGCCGGGTGGCCGCGGCCGGGGAGGGGTGTGGAATGGCACAGCTGGCCAGAATCGCTCTGGACGGGGGCGGCTCGATCCTGGTGGAGGCGGCGGACACCGCCGTCGGCCCGGTGAAGGCCTCACGGATCGGCGACTCCATCCGGGAACTGCCCACCACTCTCTCCGCCGCCCTGGGCCCGGTCACCGGCATGGCCCGCACCGTGCTGACGCACCTGCGCGAGGCGGGCCCCAGCGAGGTGGAGGTCGAGTTCGGCGTGGACCTCTCCACCGAGGCGGGCGTGGTGATCTCCAAGACCGCCGCCAACTGCCACCTGACGGTCCGGATGACCTGGAGCAAGGACGAGGACCCCGCCACTGCGGGCGGCGCCACGGCTCCCTGAGGCGGTGAACGTGCCCGCCTCGGATCCGGACGGCCCCGGACCTTCCCTGGCCCTGGCGGTCGCCCAAGTCCTCGGCCGGGCCGGGGAAGTGGCGGGCTCCGGTTTCCTGGTGGCCGAGGACCTGCTGCTGACCTGCGCCCACGTCCTGGCGGACGGCGGCCACGGGCCGGGCGACCTGGTCCCCCTCGTCTTCCCCCGCGCGCCCGGCGGGCCGGAGGGCACGGGCCTGGTCCTGCCCGGCTCCTGGCGCGCACCCGACGAGCAGGACATCGCCGTCCTGCGGCTCACCGACCCGGTACCCGGCACCGCACCGCTCGCCCTCGGGTCGGCGGTCGGGGTGCGCGAGCACCGGCTGCACGCACTCGGCTTCCCCCAACAGGCGCCCCCCGCCGGGCACTTCGGCTACGCGGTCGCGGGCCACGTGCTCCCGGCCGCCGACCGGAGCGGCGCCCTGCTCCAGCTGACCGACGCCAACGACCTGACCACCGGCTTCAGCGGCGGCCCGCTGCTGGACGAACTGACCGGCCTGGTGGTCGGCATGGTCTCCGCCATCGCCCCGCCCGACGAACACGGTCGCGGCACCGAGATCGCCTACGCCACCCCGACCTCCGAACTACGCGATGCCTGGCACGAGTTGACCGAGCACGCGTTCTCGCCCTACCGGGCCCTGGAGTCGTTCACCGCCGAGCACGCCCGCTGGTTCCGGGGGCGCGAGGAGGCGGTGGAGCGGGTGCTCGCCGGCCTGGCCGGGCGGCGGCGGGCCACGCTGCTGCTGGGGCCCTCCGGTGCGGGCAAGTCCTCGCTGGTGGGGGCCGGCGTACTCCCCGCCCTGGCGGCGGGACGGCTGCCGGGGAGCAGCCGTTGGCTCCCCGTGGTGGTCCGGCCGGGCCTGGACCTGGACGCGGCCATGGCGGCGGCGGGCCTGACGGACGTCGGCGCGCAGGGTTGGGACGCCGCCGTCGCCCGGCTGCTGGACACGGACGCGGAGCACGACCGCGTCCTGCTCGTCGTCGACCAGTTCGAGGAGCTCCTCACCGGGCCGGAGAGCTCCTCGGACCCTAGGGCCCTGGACCTGCTGACCGCCGCGGTCGGGTCCACCGCCCCGCTGGGTCTGCTCCTGGTGATGCGCGACGACTTCTACTCGCGGCTCTCCTCGACCGCCCCGGAGCTGCTGGACCTCCTCCTTCCGTCCCTGCTCAACGTCCCGGCCGCCCTGACCCGCGCCGTGCTCACCGCCATCGTCACCGGCCCCGCCGCCGACCTGCGGGCCCCCTTCGAACCGGGCCTGGCCGACCGGATCGTCGCCGACGTCCTGACCGCCTCCCCCGGCCCCGGCCCGGACCGCGCTCCGGCGACGGTCCTCCCCCTGCTGGAGGTCACCCTGAGCCTGCTGTGGGAGAGCCGCGCGCAGCACGACGGGCGGCTCACCCACGCCGCCTACCAGGCCCTGGGCGGCATCACCGGCGCCCTGGCCGACTGGTGCGAGAGCGCCCTCGCCGAACTCGACACCCCCGGGCGGGAGGTGGCCCGACGGCTGCTCACCGCCCTGGTCCGCCCGGCCGACCCGGCCCTCGACCTGCCCGCCTCCCGACAGCAGCTCCCGCTCGGCCAACTCCGCGACCTGGCGGCCGGATCCGAGGACTCCGGCACAGTGGACCGGGTCCTGACCGTCCTCACCGCCCGACGGATCGTCACCACCCACCGCGGCACCGCACCCCCGGGGACCGCCGACCTGGACAGCGACGAGCCGGTGGCCGAACTCATCCACGACGCCCTCATCCGGGACTGGGCCCAACTCCGCGACTGGATCGACCAGGACGCCCGATTCCACGACTGGCTCCACCGCCTCCGATCCCAACACCGACGTTGGCTGGCGCACCCACAGCCACAGGACCTGCCGACCGGATCGCTGCTCGCCCAGGGCCTGGAGACGATCCGCCGACGCCGACTGCCCACCGAGCTGGAGGAATTCCTGCTGAGCGGGCTCCGACGGCAGCGGCGCGCGCTGCGCCGCACCCGGGCCCTGGCCGCGGGCCTGGCCGTCCTGCTGGTTCTCGCACTGACGGCCTCCGGCATGGCCTGGAAACAGCAGCGCGCCGCCGTCCAGGCCCAGCACACCGCCCTGTCCCGTCAACTCGCCAACATGTCCGGCACCTTGAGCACCAACGATCCCGACCTCGCCGTCCTGCTGGCCGTCGCCGCCCACCGGACCGACCCCACCCGCGAGGCCGCCGAGGCCCTCAACGCCGCTGCCGCCCAGCCGCTGCACCAGCGCATCGACCTGCCGCTCGGAACCGTGAGCGCCCTCGCCTACAGCCCGGACGGGAACACCCTCGCGACCGGAATCGGCATCGGCCCCGAACGCAGCTCGACCGTCGGACACCTCCAGCTCTGGGACACCAGATCGGGCGCCCCCGGGGCCCGGCTCCCCACCGACGAGGTGGACGACCTGGCGTTCAGCCCGGACGGACGCCTGCTGGCCACCGCCGACCGAGCCGGAGCGGCTCGGCTGTGGGATGCGGCCAGCGGGACGTCGCTGGCGGTACTGGCGGTCCCCGGCGACCACGTCCGGTCGCTCGCCTTCAGTCCCGACGGTTCGATCCTGGCCGCCGGCACGTTCCTCGGCGCCGTCCAGCTGTTCGAGGTGGCCACCGCTTCGCTCCGGGCGAGGCTGGCGGTTCAGACACACAGCGTGGACGGACTGGCGTTCAGCCCGGACGGGACGACCCTGGCGGTCTCGGGTGACGGGTTGACGGTCCACCTGTGGGACGTGCCCTCCCGCTCGTTCCGCCGCGACCTACAGAGCGACGGGTCCGCAGCACTGGCCTTCAGCCTGGACGGGCGGACCCTGGCCACCAGCATCCACGACGACTCGGTCGCCCTGTGGGACACGGCATCCTGGACCGTGCGCGCCGAGCTCGCCGGCTCGCGTCCCGGCCGGCTGCACAGCCTGGCCTTCAGCCCGGACGGGCGGACGCTGGCGGGTGGCAACAGCGACGGGAAGGTCTGGCTGTGGGCGTCCGACGCCGGCACCCCGCGGACCGTTCTGACCGGTCACAGGGGTTCCGTCGCCTCGCTCGCGTTCAGCCCGGACGGGCAGACGCTGGCCAGCGGCGGCGAGGACCGGACGGTGCGACTGTGGAGCACCGGCGCGAGCTCCACCCACGGCGTCGTCACCACGCTCGACACGCCCGTCGACTCGGTCACCTACGGCGCCGGTGGGCGGACGCTCGCGATCATCGGCAACGCCCGGCAGTCCTGGTTCCCCTGGGGCGGCGGACCCGGCGGCCGGATCCTACGGCTGTGGGACGCCACGGACGGCAGCATCCTGGCCCGCCCGGAGCGACTGACCTCGGCGGTGGTCGGCTCCGATGGACGGACCGTGGCCACCAGCGGCGAAGGACGGACCGACCTGTGGGCCGTCACTGACCTCGACCCGCGCGCCGCCTTCGTCGACGATCCGAACACCTACGTCGTCGCGGTCGGTCCGGACGGCCGTACCGCAGCGATGTACGACACCGAGTCGTTCTTCCTCCGGGACCTTACCTCCGGTTCCGCCCTCCCCCTCACCTACCCCGACGGAGTGTCACCTTCACGGACCGCGTTCAGCCCTGACGGACGATTCCTCGCGAGTACCGTCGGCGGATCAGTACGGCTCTGGGACGTGTCCACCGGACAGATCCTGCCGCCGGTGATCGGCAGCAACGTCCTCGCCTTCGCCTTCAGCCCGGACGGCCGGACCCTCGCCACCGGCACCGGAGCCGGTCCGGTCCAACTGTGGGACGCGTTCACGGGGCGACTCCGCGCGACGCTCGCCGAGCGCGCCGCCAACGTCATGGCCCTGGCGTTCAGCCCGGACGGCACCCTCCTGGCCGCCGGCGGGACGGGCCCCACGGTCGGGCTGTGGAACGTGGCGGACGGTACCCGGCGCGTCGGCTTCACCGGGCACACCGGCGGTGTCTTCGTGCTCGCCTTCAGCCCGGACGGAGAGACCCTGGCCACCGGCGGGACCGACCGCACCGTTCGCCTCTGGGACACCTCCGCCGGTACCGCGCGTGCCACCCTCACCGGCCTCGTCGGACAGGTCACCGCCCTCGGCTTCCGGCCGGACGGCCAAGTCCTGGCCACCGGCACCACCGACGGGGCGGTGCGCTTGTGGAGCACCCTGTACGCCGCCCCGGAAGCGGCGGCCCGTCACATCTGCTCGGCCGTCAACCGCGAGCTCTCGGACTACGAGTGGTCGACCTACCTGCCCGGCGAGACGCCCCGGCCGCTCTGCCCCGAGGCCACCGCCGCGCGCGAGGCCGGGACGGCGCCGTGGACCGTGCCGTCCTGACGCCCCTGCGGCGTACACCCCCGGGTTGAGGTGGGCCGGGCGGCGTCAACTCCCGGGTGGATGACGGGCCCTGGGAACTCGGGCAACATCATCCCCCCGGGCCGTCCACCCCACCCCCTCGGGTGGTCGGCCCGGATGGTCAGCCGCCCAGGCTCCAGATGGTGCCGTGGCCCGCGTGCAGGGTGAGGGCGAGGACGGCCAGGTCGGCGAGGCCGAGGGTGAGGCCGAGGAGGGCGCGGGCCGGGCGGGAGGTGCCGCGGGCCAGCGCGAGTCCGGCCAGCACCAGGGCGACGGGGCCGAGGACCAGGTTGAAGAACAGCAGGCCGAGCAGGCCGAGCACGAAGGAGGCGACGGCCATGCCGTCGGCATCTCCGCGGGTGCCAGCGCCGGTGCGGACGTGAGTGGTCATCAGGTGCTCCTGGTCAGTGGCGGCGGGTGCGGGCGAGGCGTTCGCGGGCGGCGAAGAGCAGCAGCCAGACGGTGATGGCGGAGCCGGCGGCGAGGAAGACCGGGCCGGAGGTGTGGACGGCGGCGCCACCGAGCAGCGCGAGGGCGAGGAGCATGGCGAGCAGGGACACGGGACGGGCCTCTCGGTCGGCTGTGGGTCCGGGCAGGAGGACTGACGTGCAGTCAGCGAACAGTTGGGTTCACAAGTGTTCGCCGACATCGCCACTCTACGCTTCCCAAAGTCGGCAAACAGTTGTTTACTGAATGACGTGAGTCACACCCTCGGCCCCCGCCAGGCCCAGAAGCAGCAGTCCCGCCGCGCCCTCCTCGACGCCGGCCTGCACCTGCTGGAGGCCCAGAACCTCAGCAGCCTCGGCGTCCGCGAGGTCACCCGCGAGGCGGGGATGTCCCCGGCCGGGTTCTACCGGCACTTCCGCGACATCCCGGACCTGGGCGTGACCCTGGTCGAGGAGTCACTGGCGAGCCTGCACACGATGGTGCTCGCCGTCCTCGCGGGGCCCGACGACCCGGACGAACTGATCGACCGAGCGGTGCGGGTGGTGGCCGACCACGTCCGCGAACACCGGGCCCACGTACGGTTCCTGGCCCGCGAGCGGCACGGCGGCGTCCGCCCCGTCCGCGAGGCGATCGCCGCCGAACTGGCCCGCTTCGCCGACGAGGTGGCCACCGCGCTGGGGACGCAGCCCGCCTCCGAGGGCTGGGACGCGGACGACCTGCGGATGCTGGCCGAGCTCTACGTGGAGCACCTGGTGACCACCGCCGCCGCCCTCCTCGACGCCCCCGAGGACCGCCCCGACGCGGAGGAGCGGATCGGCCTGCTCGCCCGCCGCCAGCTGCAGCTGATCAGCGTCGGCCGCCGCCACTGGCCGGTCACCGAGGGGCGGTAGGGCAGACGCGACAGACGGACCGTCAGGTCCGCGCGCGGGTGAGGCGAACGGTCTCCAGGTACTCGGAGACGGCGTCCCTGTTGCGGGTCAGGCAGTCGATCCGCCGGCTCATCCTGTCGCGCTCCAGCTCCAGCGCGGCGAGCATCTCCGGGGTGGCGTCGGTGAAGTGGATGACCCTGGGCTGGTCCAGGCAGGGCAGGATCTGCTTGATGATCCTGGTCGGGAGCCCGGCGTCCAGCAGCCCGCGGACCTGGAGCACCCGGTCCACCGAGCGCGGGTCGTACTCACGGTAGCCGTTGGCGGAGCGGGTGGAGAGGATCAGGCCCTGCTCCTCGTAGTAGCGCAACAGGCGCCGGGAGGTGTCGGTGCGCTCCGAGAGTTCGCCGATCCGCATGTGACCCACCTCACGCCAGCCCGCTTTGACCCTCACACCGGTGTGAGGGTTCGACGATAATCGGCATGACGACCACTCAGCCAGTCACCACCACCCGAAACCCCTCCCGGCAGGGCGGATTGCCGATGGCCGCGCTGCTCGCGCTCGCCACCGCCGTCTTCGTCACCAGCCTCACCGAGACGCTCCCGGCCGGCGTCCTGCCTGCGATGAGCGCCGACCTGGCGGTCAGCGAGTCCGCCATGGGCCAGTCGGTCACCGTCTACGCCGTCGGCACCGCACTCACCGCCCTTCCGCTCACCGCCGCCACCGCCGGCTGGCGGCGCCGCAGGCTGCTGCTCACCGCCATGGCGGGCTTCGCCGCCGCCAACACCGTCACGGCGGTGTCCACCGACTACGCCCTCACGATGACCGCCCGGGCCGTCGCCGGGGTCGCGGCCGGACTGGCCTGGGCGCTGCTCGCCGGGTACGCGAGCCGCATGGTGACGCCCGAACTCCGGGGCCGGGCCATCGCGGTGGTGATGACCGGCATCCCGCTCGCCCTCTCGCTCGGGGTGCCCGCCGGGACCTTCCTCGGCCGGGTGGCGGGCTGGAGCGCGGCCTTCCTCGCGATGACCGTGCTGGCCGTCCTGGTGATCGCCTGGATCGCCGCCGCCGTACCGGACTTCCCCGGCGAGCCGCGGCGCACCGGGAAGGTCACCGGCGCCCTGGCCGTCCCCGGCGTGCGGCCGGTGCTCGCCGTGACCCTCGTCTTCGTGCTGGCCCACACCGTCCTGTACGCCTACGTCGCCGCCTACTTGACCCACCTCGGGCTCGGCGACCGGACCGACGGCGTGCTGCTGGTCTTCGGCGCGGCCTCGCTGCTCGGCATCTGGGCCGTCGGCGCGCACGTCCACCGCGCGCTGCGCCGCCTCACCGTGGCGAGCACCCTGCTGGTCGCGCTCGGCGCCGCCCTGCTGGCCGCCGCCTCCGGGAGCACCCTCGCGGTCCACGCGGCGGCCGCCCTCTGGGGGCTCGGCTGGGGCGGCGTGCCGACGCTGCTCCAGACGGCGGCGGGCCGGGCCGGTGGGCAGCGCGCCGATTCCGCCCAGGCGATGCTGGTCACCTTGTGGAACGTGGCGATGGCCGGCGGAGGCGTGCTCGGCGGCGTGCTGCTGGACCGGCTCGGCGCCGAGGCGCTGCCGTGGAGCGTCCTCGCCCTGCTGGCCCCGGTGCCGGCGGTGGTCCTCGCCGCTCGGACCCACGGCTTCCCCCACGGGAGCGGACCGGCCGTCGGAGAAGGCGAGGCGGGGTGATAGACAGTCATCTCCGCATCCGCACCACCTCCGTGAGGCACACCGTGATCACCATCGACAGGCTCGGACCGGACGACCGCGAGGCGTGGGAGGTCCTGTTCCGCGCGTACATCGACTTCTACCGGCGGGTCGAGCCGGACGCGATGTACGAGCGGTCCTGGCGGGAGTTCCAGGCGGACACCCGGATGCACGCCCTCGGGGCCCGGCTGGACGGCCGACTGGTGGGCATCACGCACTTCCTGGTCCACGCCAACACGTCGGGCCCGGACGTCTGTTACCTCCAGGACCTCTTCACCGCCGAGGACGTCCGCGGCCGGGGCGTGGCCCGGGCGTTGATCGACGCGGTGGCGGAGTGGGCACGGGAACGGGGCTGCGGCCGGGTCTACTGGAACACTCACGAGTCCAACGCCACCGCCCGCCTGCTCTACGACAAGGTGGCCGAGAACCGCGGCTTCATCCGCTACCAGATCGAGCTGCCGCCGCAGGCCTGACCACCGGCCGCGGAGTGCTCGATCGCCCCGGTCCCGGGGCACGTCAGAGGGGGAGACATGCATTACGGAATCCGCGCGGCCCGCACCGCGGCAGTCCTGCTGGTCACGTTCCTGACGGGCTGTTCCGAGGGGTCGGGGGCCACAACGGCGCCGACCCCCTCGGCGAGCCCGTCCGTAGGGACCGCGGCCGCGCCCGCGAAATCGCCCACGCCCGCGCCCACGGACCTGGCCTCGGTCGTCGGCCGGGCGCGTTCGGTCGTCGTGCGGTCGGAGGCCGGCGGCGCGAACGCCCCGGGCGGGCAGGGTCTCCTGCTGGTCCGGGCGTGGCCGACCGGCGCCGCCTTCGCCTGGGAGACCGCCGACCAGCGGTTCTGCACGGCCACGGTGTACGACTCGACGATCGGGGAGCAGGGCTGTGCGACCAAGCCGCTGGACCCGCCCGTGAACACGCTCGGAGCGGTGACCGACATGGACACCCTCTTCGGCGACGGCTGGGGGCGCCTGTTCGCCGGCGACCACCTCGAGGTGCTGTCCGCGGCCTGCGGCGGCGCACCCCTGGAGCTCCGCCGGGTCGGCTCCCTCGCGAACGGCGAGCGGACGCTGTACGCCGTGTGGTTCCCGGACTACACCAAGGGCACCATCTCCTTGTCGGTACGGCGCGACGGCACGACGTCCGAAGGCCGGCTCCACCTCGGCGAGGTGGGCGACCGCAGCTGCGGCGAGACGGCCTGAGGGACCGTCGGGCCGCAGGGGTCAGGACACCGCTCCCGGCAAGGGGCGCCCTGACGGGGTCACGGGTTCTCCGCCACCCGGAGCGCGGCCCGGCGCCGGCGGAGGACCAGCACGAACGCGGCCAGGCCCAGCCCGCCGACCGCGGCCGCGACGGCCGGCACCGACCAGGTCCCGGCCGGCGGCGCTGCCGCGAGCAGGTCGAGGTCGGTCGCGCAGGCGACCGGGGCCGCCGAGCCGGTCGAGTGGACGCAGGCGGTACTGGCCGAGCGGGCGGGGGCTGACGCGTCGTCACCGAGGGCGGCCGAGATCCGTAGGGTCCTGGTCGCGTCCGGCTCCAGGGTGACGCCGTCCCAGACCGCGGTGCCGTCGGTGACGGTGGCGGCCGGAGCCGCGTCACCCGAGAGCGAGGGCACGGGCGCCGAGGCGGCGGGGAGCTGCTGGGTGACGCGCAGGCCGTCCAGTCGGGTGTGGCCGAGGTTGTGGACGGTGACGGTCCAGGTCAGGTGGTCGCCGGGGCGGGCCCGGTCGCGGCCGTCGTCCAGGGTGACGGAGATCCTGGGGAGCGGGTCGGCGGCGGCCCGGGCCAGCGGGAGGAGTGCCAGGGCCGTCAGGGCCAGCGCCAGACCGCGGTGCGTGCGTTTCAGGGTGGACCTCCAGCGCGGCGTGCGGGGAACGGGGTGCGGGGAACGGTCTCATTGCAGCGGCCGGGGGCGAGGCGACGCCGGAGGCGGGGGCGGCGGCGGACGGGTTCCACCCGGGCGGCGGAAGCCGTGAGCCCTCCCGCCCGGGGAGGGCGGGAGGGCTCACGGGTGCGGACGGACCGTCAGGATGCCCGGCGGCGGGTGGCGGCCCAGGTGCCCAGGCCGATGGCGAGGGCGGTGAGGGAGAGCACGCCGAGCAGGCGGAGCGGGAGGTCGGCGCCGGTCTGCGGGAGCGGCTTGGGGGTCGGGGTCGGGGAGGCGGACGGCTTGGGGCCGTCGTCGTCGCCCGGGGTGGTCGAGGTGTGGCAGGCGGGGTCGGTGGAGTCGGGCGGGCAGTTGCTGTCGGGAGCGGTGACGAGGTTGCGCAGTTCGGCGGTGGCCCCGCTCTTCACGGTGACGGAGTAGCTGACGGTGGTGGCCGCGCCCACGGCGAGGTCGCCGGTCCAGGTGAGCTTCGGCGCGGCGTAGGCGGTGGTGCCGGTGCCGGCCTTGGCGTCGCCGTTGTAGCCGGCGCTGCTCAGGACGCCGCTCAGGTCGTCGGTGAAGGTCGCGCCCGGGTAGGCGGCGGTGCCGTCGTTGGTGACCGTGACGGTGTAGGTGACCCGCTCGCCGGCCTCGGCGTACTGCTTGTCGGCCTTCTTGGCGACCCGCAGCTGACGGACCGTCTGGTGGGTGGTGCAGTCGGGGTCGTAGGGGACGGCGGCCCGGGTGAGGCGGCGCGGCTCCATCGGGATCGGGCAGTTGCTGTCCGGAACGACGGCCGCGTTGTCGAGCAGCTTGTCACCTGCGGCGGTGACGGTGACCGAGTAGGTGACGACGGCCTTGGCGCCGACCTTGAGGTCGCCGGTCCAGCCGATCTTCGGTGCGGTGTAGGAGGCGGTGCCGGTGGTGGCGGTGGCGTCCTGGTTGTAGGTGGCGTCGTCCAGCACCTTGGAGAGGTCGTCGGTGAGGGTGGCGCCGACGTAGTCGACGGCTCCGGTGTTGGTGACGGTCACGGTGTAGGTGATCTTCGAGCCGACCGTGACGGTGGTGACGTCGGAGGTCTTGGCGACGTCCAGCTTCTTCACCGGGGTGACGGTGGTGCAGGCCGGGTCCGTGGAGTCGGGCGGGCAGTTGCTGTCCGGGACGGCGACCAGGTTGGTCAGCTGGTCGGCCCGGACGGGGGTGCGGAGGGTCACGGAGTAGGTGACGGTCACCTTCTGACCGATCGCCAGGTCGCCGGTCCACGTGAGGTGCGGAGCGCTGAACGAGGCGCGGCCGTGGGTGGCGGCGTGGTCGTTGTTGAAGTCGGCGCCCGCGATGACCTTGCTCAGGTCGTCACGGAACGAGGCACCGGGGTAGGCGGTGCCGCCGTCGTTGAGGACGGTGAGGGTGTAGGTGACCTTGTCGCCGGCCTTGGCCTCGGTGCGGTCGGCGGTCTTGGAGACCGTCAGGTGCCGGACCGGGACCACGGTCGAGCACTCCGGGTCCGTGGAGCCGGGCGGGCAGGTGGAGTCCGGCGCGACCACCGCGTTGGTGAGGACGCCGTCGCCGCTGATCGGCTTGTTGACGGTGACGGAGTAGGTGACGGTCGCCGAGGCGCCCACCGCCAGGTCACCCGTCCAGGACAGGGTCGGCGCCGCGTACGAGGCGGTACCGGCCGAGGCGGCGTGGTCGTTGCCGTAGACGGCGTCGTCCAGCACCCTCGACAGGTCGTCCGAGAAGGACGCACCCGGGTAGGCGGCCTTGCCCGTGTTGGTCACGGTGACCGTGTAGGTGATCTTGGAGCCGGGCATCGCCGACGTGTGGTCGGAGGTCTTCTTCAGCGTCAGGTGCTTGACCGGGACCACCGTCGAGCAGTTCGGGTCGGTGGAGCCGGGCGGGCAGGTGGAGTCCGGTGCGACCACCGTGTTGGCGAGCTGCTTGTCGCCGGTGGCCGGGTTGTTGACGGTGACGGAGTAGGTGACGGTCGCCGAGGCGCCCACCGCCAGGTCACCCGTCCAGGACAGGGTCGGCGCCGCGTACGAGGCGGTACCGGCCGAGGCGGCGTGGTCGTTGCCGTAGGTCGCGTCGTCCAGCACCTTCGACAGGTCGTCCGAGAACGAGGCACCCGGGTAGGCGGCCTTGCCGTCGTTGGTCACGGTGACGGTGTAGGTCACCTTGTCACCGGGCTTGGCCTGGGCCGGAGCCGAGGTCTTCTTCACCGTCAGGTGCTTGACCGGGACGACGGTGGAGCAGTTCGGGTCGGTGGAGCCGGGCGGGCAGGGGCCGTCCGGGGAGACCACGGCGTTGGTGAGGACGCCGTCCCCGGTGAGCGGGTTGTTGACGGTGACCGAGTAGGTGACGGTGGCCTTGGCCTTGGCGGCCAGGTCGCCGGTCCAGCTCAGGGTCGGCGCCGTGTACGAGACGGTGCCGGTGGTGGCGACGGCGTCCTGGTTGTAGGTGGCGTCGTCCAGCACCTTGGTCAGGTCGTCGGAGAAGGAGACGGCGGTGGCGGGCTCATCGGCCAGGTTGGTGACGGTCACGGTGTAGGTGAGCTTCTGGCCGGCCTTGGCCGGGGTGGCGCCGGAGCTCTTGACGACGGTGATGTTCCGGGCCGGGACGACGGTGGTGCAGGCCGGGTCCTTGGAGTCCGGCGGGCAGTTGGAGTCGGGCGAGACCACGGTGTTGGCGAGCTTGCCGTCCCCGCTGACGGGGGTGTTGACCTTGACGGTGTAGGTGACGGTGGCGGAGGCGCCGACCGCGAGGTCGCCGGTCCAGCTGAGCGTCGGCGCCGTATAGGTGGCCGTGCCGGCCGAGGCGGTGTGGTCATTGCCGTAGGTCGCGTCGTCCAGCACCTTCGACAGGTCGTCCGAGAAGGACGCGCCCAGGTACGGAGCCTTGCCGTCGTTGGTCACGGTCACCGTGTAGGTGACGGTGTCCCCCGGCTTGACCGCCGTCTTGTCGGAGGTCTTCCTCACCGTGAGGTGCTTGACCGGGACCACCGTCGAGCAGTTCGGGTCGGTCGAGTTCGGCGGGCAGTTGGAGTCCGGTGAGGTCACCGCGTTCGCCAGCTCGCGGTCCCCGGACGGCGGGTTCTTCACCGTCACCGAGTAGGTGATGGTCGCGGAGGCGCCCACCGTCAGGTCACCCGTCCAGGACAGGGTCGGCGCCGCGTACGACGCCGTACCGGCCGAGGCGGCGTGGTCGTTGCCGTAGGTCGCGTCGTCCAGCACCTTCGAGAGGTCGTCCGAGAACGAGGCGCCGGGGAAGGCCGTGCCGCCGTCGTTGGTGACGGTGACGGTGTAGGTGACCTTGTCACCGGGCTTCGCCTCGGCGGGGGCCGCGGTCTTCTTCACCGTCAGGTGCTTCACCGGGACCACCGTCGAACAGGCGGGGTCGGTGGAGCCGGGCGGGCAGTTGCCGTCGGGCGAGGTCACCGTGTTGGCGATCTGCTTGTCGCCGGAGAGCGGGGAGTTGACGGTGAAGGAGTAGGTGACGGTGGCGGTGTCGCCGGGCTTGAGGGCGCCGGTCCAGGTGAGGGTCGGGGCCGCGTAGGAGGCGGTGCCGGTGGAGGCGGTGGCGTCCTGGTTGTAGGTGGCGTCGTCCGTCACCTTGGAGAGGTCGTCGGAGAAGGTGGCGTCGGGGGCGTCGGCGGTGCCGTCGTTGGTCACGGTCACCGTGTAGGTGATGGTGTCACCCAGCTTGACCACGGTCCGGTCGGAGGTCTTCTTCACCGTCAGGTGCTTCACCGGGACGGTCGTCGAGCAGGCGGGGTCGGTGGACCCGGGCGGGCAGTTGGAGTCCGGCGAGGTGACGGTGTTGGCCAACTGCCGGTCGCCGGACGGCGGGTCGTTGACCGTGACCGAGTACGTCACGGTGGCGGAGGCGCCCACCGCCAGGTCACCGGTCCAGGAGAGCACCGGGGCCGCGTACGAGGCGGTGCCGGCCGAGGCGGTGTGGTCGTTGTTGTAGGCGGCGGTGTCGATGACCTTCGACAGGTCGTCGGAGAACGAGGCTCCGGGGTAGGCGGCGCTGCCGTCGTTGGTGACGGTGATGGTGTAGCCGACCTTGTCACCGGGCTTGGCCTCGGTGGTGTTCGCGGTCTTGCGCACCGTCAGGTGCTTGACCGTCACCGTGGTGGAGCAGGCCGGGTCGGTGGAGCCGGGCGGGCAGGTGGAGCCCTCGGCCTCGACCTTGTTGACGCCGGGGGTGGCGGTGACCTTGCTGACCTTCACCGTGTAGGTGATGACCACGCTGCCGCCCTTGGCGACGGTACCGGTCCAGCTCAGCTTGGGCGCCGTGTAGGTGGGGGCGGCCAGGACCGCGCCCGAGCCGTCCTTGGCGGCGGCGTCGTTCTGGTAGTCGCCGAGGGCGAGCGTCCCGGTCAGGTCGTCGCCGATGACCGCGCCGGTGAAGTCGGCCGCGCCGGTGTTGCGGGCGGTGATGGTGTAGGTGAGGGTGTCACCGAGCTTGGCCGGGTTGGGAGTTGCCGTCTTGGCGAGCTCCAGGCGGGGCAGCGGGGTGACGGTGGAGCAGTTCGGGTCGGTGGAGCCGGGCGGGCAGACGTCGGGGACGTTGGTGGTGACGGCGTTCTTCAGGGTGGTGCCGTCGGCGGGCACCGGGTTCTTGACCTTGACGGTGTAGCGGATGGTGACGCTGCCGCCGGCGGCCACGTCCCCGGTCCAGGTCAGCTGGGGCGAGGCCCAGACCGGCGCGGTGAGCGGGGCACCCGCGCCGTCCACGGCGGTGGCGGTGCCGGTGTAGTCGGCGCCCTTGAGCACGCCGGTCAGGTCGTCGGCGATCCGCAGGCCGGGGTAGGCGCCGGTGCCGCTGTTGGTGGCGGTGACGGTGTAGGTGACGGTGTCACCGGGCTTGGGATTGGCGGGGGCGGAGGTCTTGGCGACCTTGAGGGCGGGGGTGGGGACCACGGTGCGGCACTGCGGGTCGGCCGGGTCCGGCGGGACGCAGTTGGAGCCCTCGGAGGTGACGGTGTTGATCAGGGTGACCCCGGCCTTGGCGACGGTGACGCTGTAGGTGAAGGTCACGGTGGCGCCGGTGGCGATCGGGCCGGTCCAGCTCAGGGTGGTGCCGGTGACGGTCGGGGCGGTGCGGGTGGCGCCCGCGCCGTCCTTGGCGGCGGCGTCGCCGTTGTAGGTGGCCGCGCCGCCCGCGCCGTCGGAGCCGTTGAGCACCTTGGACAGGTCGTCGCTGACGGTGGCGTCCCGGTAGTCGCCGGGGCCGGAGTTGGTGACGGTGACGGTGTAGCTGACCTTGTCGCCGACGTTCAGCGGGGTGGTGGACTGCGGGCTGACCTGCTTCCTGATCTCCAGGCGGGGCAGCGGGGTGACGGTGGAGCAGTCCGGGTCGGTGGAGCCGGGCGGGCAGACGCCGGGGACGTCGGTGGTGACGGCGTTCCTCAGGGTGGCCCCGTCGGCCGGCACCGGGTTCTTGACCTTGACGGTGTAGCGGATGACGACGTTCGCGCCCGCCGGCACCGAGCCCTTCCAACTCAGCTTGGGGGTAGCCCAGTTCGGAGCGGGGGTGGTGCTGCCGTCGCCAGCGTTCGCGGTGGCCGTGCCGGTGTAGTCGGCGCCCTTGAGCACGCCGGTCAGGTCGTCGGTGACGGTGGCGTCCGGGTAGGCGGCGGAGCCGCTGTTGGTGACGGTCACCGTGTAGGTGACGGTGTCGCCGGGCTTGGGGTTGGCCGGGCTCGCGGTCTTGACCACGCCCACCTTGGCGAGCGGCACCACCGGGTTGCACCGGGGCTCGGCGTTGCCGGGCGGGCAGTCGGAGCCGGAGGCCTCGACGTGGTTCCTCAGGCTGGTGCTGGTCGCGCCGGTGGCCTTCACCGTGTAGGTGATCACCACCTGCTCGCCCTTGGCGATCGGGCCGGTCCACTTGATCTTCGGGGCCGTGTACGCGGGCGCCCCGAGCATGCCGCCCGCACCGTCCGAGGCGGCGGCGTCGCCGTTGTAGGTGGCTCCGGTCAGCACGTTGGTCAGGTCGTCGGTGACCTCGGCGCCGGGGAAGTCGGCCTCACCGGTGTTGCGGGCGGTGATGGTGTAGGTGACGGTGTCACCGACCTTGGCCGGGTTGGGAGTTGCCGTCTTGGTCAGCTCCAGCCGGGGCAGCTTGAGGGTGGTGGAGCAGGTCGGGTCGGTGGAGCCGGGCGGACACATGTCGGGGTCGTTGGTGGTGACGGCGTTCTTCATGGTGGTCCGGCCCGCCGGGACGGGGTCGGCCACCGTGACGGTGTAGGTGATCCGCACCAGGCCGCCGGCCTTGACGGTGCCGGTCCAGCTCAGCTTGGGCGCGGCGTAGGCCGGAGCCGGGGTGACCGCGGCGCCGGAGCCGTCGGTGGCGGCGGCGTCGCCGTCGTAGGAGGCCGAGCCGAGCACGCCGGTCAGGTCGTCCTCGACCCGGTACCCGGTGGCGTCGGTGCCGCCGGTGTTGGTGACGGTGACGGTGTAGGTGACCTTGCCCCCGGGCAGCGGGTTGCTCGGGGCCGCGGTCTTCACCACCCGGACGGCGCCGACCTGGGCGCAGGCCTCCTTGGTGGTGGTCTCGCCGTTGACGGTGGCGGTGGCCCGGTTCAGCGTGCCGGTGCCGGACTCGCCGGCGTCCAGCGTGCAGTCACCGGAGGTGTTGGTGACGGTGGCCCGGTCCAGGGTGTAGCGGACCGTGATCCGCCACAGGTGCTCGGTCTCGCCCGGGAGTTGGGCGCCGCTCTTGATGAGGGTCTTGTCCCGGCCGTTCCAGTCGAAGGCGTCGGCCTCGTACGGCTCGGCGGGGGTGAGGGCGGCGGAGACCACGGTGACGCCGGCGCCGTAGGCGAGCTGGTCGCTCAGGTCGTAGGTTCCGTCACCCGCACCGGTGTTGGTCACCTTGACGTCGTAGACCAGGTCGTAGGTGTCGGCCTGCCCGGTGACCTGGGTGGGGCCGCTGGAGACGGTCTTGCTGACGGCGATGTTCGGGGTGCGGCGGCAGGCGACGCTGGTGCCGGTCTCCCCGGCCACCGTGGTGGTGGCCTCGTTGGCCAGGCCGGTGCCGCTCTCGCCGTTGCCGAAGGTGCAGTCGGTGGAGGCCGGGTCGGCGGTGCCGCCGGCGGGCAGCTTCACGGTGACCGTGACGGTGTAGCTGTGGGTGGCACCGGCGGCGAGCTGCTGGTCCGTCACCACCCGGGTGTCGCCCTGGCCGTTCCAGCTCGCCGAGGGCGTCACGCCGGTGGCGGTGGTCGCCACGGCGGGGGTGGGCTGGACGGTGATCCCGGCGCCGAAGCGGAAGCGGTCGTCGAGCGTGTAACGCCCGTCCCCCTTACCGCTGTTGACCACGTCGATCCGGTAGCTCTGGGTCCAGGTGCCGTTGCCGTTCGGGGTGAGGTCCAGGCTGGTCTTGGTGGTGCGGATCAGCGGCGTGCCGGCGCAGGCGGTGGTCTCGCTCTTGGTTCCGTTGGTGTCGATCCCGGCCTGGTTCAGGGTGCCGGTGCCGCTCTCGCCCGCGTCGAGGGTGCAGTCGGTGGACTTCTCGGTGACGGTCGTGCTGTCCACCTTGTACCGGACGGTGACGGACCAGACGTGGGTGGTCCGGGCGCCCAGGGCCTCGGTGTTGCTCAGCTGGGTCTTCGAGGTGCCGTTCCAGTCGGGGCGGACCGCCAGGCCGCCGGGGGTGGTGTTGGCGCCGGTGGCGGAGGTGACGGTCAGTCCGGTGCCGTACCTGAGGGTGTCGCTCAGGGTGTACGAGCCGGGGCCCGCACCGGTGTTGGCCAGAGTCAGGTCGTAGCGGACCTCGTAGGTGCCGGCCTGGCCGGGGACGGCGGTGGGCTGCTGGGTGAAGGTCTTGGTGACGGTGACGCTGGGCGTCTCCACGCAGGCCCGGCTGGTCTGGGAGCCGCCGGAGGAGGTGGTGGTCGCGGTGTTGGAGAGGCCGGTGGCGCCGTTCTCGCCCGGGTCCTCGGTGCAGTCGGTGGACTTCGGGTCGGTGACCGAGGCCGGGACCCGGGCCACCACGGTCACCGTGTAACTGTGGGTGGTGTTGGCGGGGACGGCCTGGCCGGTGACGATCCGGGTCCTGTCCTGGCCGTTGAAGGCCGGGTCCACGGTCAGCGAGCCGGGGGCGGTGTTGGCGGCCCGGGCGGAGACCACGGTGATCCCGGCGCCGAAGTTCAGCTTGTCGTCGAGGTCGTAGCTCCCGCTGCCGCCACCGGTGTTGGCGACGTCGATCCGGTAGGTGACGGTGGTGGTGCCGTCGCCGTTCGGGGTGGAGCGCTGCACCGTCTTGGTGGTCTTCAGCAGCGGGACGCCCGCGCAGGTGGTGTCGGTGGAGGTGCGGCCGTCGGTGGTGACGCCCGCGGTGTTCATGGTGCCGGTGCCGGACTCGCCGGCGTCCAGGGTGCAGTCGGTGGACTTCTGGGTGGCGGTGGCCTGGTCGACCCGGTACCGGACGGTGACGGTGTAGACGTGGGTGGCCGAGCCCGCGATGGTCTGGCTGTCGGAGACCTTGGTGTCGCTGGTGCCGTTCCAGCCCGCGTTGACGGCCAGGCCGCCGGGGGCGGTGTTGGCGACGGCGGTCGAGACGGTGGTCACGCCGGTGCCGAACTTGGTGGTGTCGTTGACCAGTTGGTAGGTGGTCGGGGCGGAGCCGGCGTTGGTGACGGTGAGGTCCCACTTGATCTCGTACACGCCCGGGCTTCCGGCCACGGCGGTGGGCTGCTGCGAGATCTTCTTGCTCATCGAGACGTTGGAGGTGGCCTTGCAGGCCTGCTTCTTCTCCTCCTTGCCGTCCACCGTGGTGGTGGACTCGTTCAGCAGGCCGGTACCGCTCTCCCCCTGGTCCAGGGTGCAGTCGGTGGACTTGGGGTCGGCCGGGTTGGCGGGCACCTGGGCGACGATGGTCACCCGGTAGGTGTGGGTGGTGTTCGCGCCGATCGCCTGGTCGGTGACGATCCGGCTGGTGGCCTGGGCGTCCCAGGCCGGGTTGGTGGTGACGCCGGCCGGGGCGGTGGTCACCCGCGCCAAGCTGACGGTGGTGCCGGCCCCGAAGCGGGCCCGGTCGTCCAGCGAGTAGGTGCCGGGCGCGGCGCCCTTGTTGGTGACGGTGATCTCGTAGACCGCCTCCCACTGGCCGCCGCTGGTCGGCGCCCCCGAGACCAGGGTCTTGTCACTGGTGACGGCCGCGACCGGGCTGCAGGCGTCCTTGCTGGAGGTGGTGCCGCCGGAGGTGGCGCTCGCCTCGTTCCGGGTGCCGGTGCCGCTCTCCCCCGCGTCCAGGGTGCAGTCGGTGGACTTGGTGGTGGCCTGGCCCGGGTCCACGGTGTACCGCACCGTCACCCGCCAGACGTGGGTGGCGGGGGCGGCCTCGGTGCCGGCCGCGATGGCCTGGTTCTGGGCCACCTTCACCTGGCCGCGCCCGTCCCAGCCGGCCACCGGGCTGAGCCCGCCCGGGGTGGTGTTGGTGACGGAGGCGGAGGTGACGGTCAGTCCGGTGCCGTACCTGAGGGTGTCGTTGAGGTCGTAGGTGGTGGCCGAGCCCGCGTTGCCGACCTTCAGCTCGTACTGGGTCTCGTAGGTGCCGGGACTGCCGGGCACCGGGGCGGGTGCCTTGGTGACGGTCTTGTCCAGGGTGACCCGGACCGGGGCCGGGCCGGCCGGGACGGTGACCTGGCGCTGCGGGGTGGTGACCTCGGTGCCGTTGGGGTCCTTGCCCTTGGCGGTGGCGTGGTTGGTGACGCTGCCGGCCGTGGCGTCGGCGGCCGTCACGGTGTAGGTGGCGGTGCAGGTGGTGCTCTCGCCGACCAGCAGGGTGGTCTTGGCGCAGCTCACCGCACCGGGCGCGGTGATCTTGTCGTCCGCGACGGTGATCGAGCTCACGGTGGTGTTGCCGGTGTTGGTGACCGTGTAGCCGTAGGAGATGGTCTCGCCGGGGTTGGCCTTGCCGTCGCCGTTGGTGTCGTTCAGCTTGCCGGTCTTGGCGAGGTCGAGCCTGGGGTCGGCCTTGGGCTCGAAGGTGAAGCCGACCACGCCGTAGCCGATCTCCTCGATCGAGCCCTCCCGGCCCTGGACCACCGAGAAGGTCCGGGTGGTCGGGGCGATGGAGGTGATGTCGATGGTGTCGACGTCCATGTCCGGGCAGGGCATCGCGACGTTGCCCCAGCCCGTCCCGGAGCTCGGGTTCCGCCCGGGGATGTCCTTGCCGTACTGGGTGCAGGTGCCGTTGGCCCAGTCGGTGGCGGGGTTGGCCGAGTCCGACACCCGGCTGCCGTCGACCTTGATGGAGTCGCCGTAGTTGACGTCGCCGTAGGTGGCGGTGGCGTAGATCGAGGCCCGCTTCAGCTGGGCGCCGGAGTAGGGCGTGGTGCCGAGGTCGAAGGTGTTGCTGACGGCGGTGCCGTTCATCCGGGCCCACTGGTCGCAGAGCGCCACCTGCGTCATCGGCGCACTCGGCGAGGAGTAGACGACGGCCAGGGCCCAGCCGCCGAAGCCGCGGCTGCCGTAGTTGGTGTAGTAGGGCGTGTCGCCGAAGCCGTAGCTGCCCGAACCGCCGGCCCGCACCAGGGCGGTGACGTCGCGGTAGGCCTGGTGGTTGTTGCCGTAGGTGCCGTTGTTGTACAGCACGTTGTCCACGCCGTCGGCGGTCAGCCGCTGGTAGTCGGCCGCCGGGGTGCGCATCTGGAAGGTGTCCGGGTTGGAGTAGTACGCGCTGCCCGGCGCGTAGTACTGGCTGCCGTAGACGTAGGCCATCGCCTTGACCACGGTGGCGTCCGCAGGGAGCACCAGATCGGCGCGCGAGGAGTCGTTGCGGGTGGTGTAGGCGTAGTTGGTGGACTGCCCGGTGAGGTTGTCGACGTTGGCCGGGCCCTTGCCGTTCTGGAACAGCAGGCCGTTGCCGGTCATCACCATCCCGCCCTGGAGCGTGTCCTTGTAACGGCACGTCAGGCCGGTGCGCTCGGCGTGCGCGGGGAACGCGGGGACCATCACCGCCGCCACCGAGAGCAGGGTGGTGAGCAGCACGGAGAGGACGCGGTGCAGCAGGTCCGCTACGGGCCGGGCACGGTGTTCCATGGTCGATCGCCTCACTGACGACGGGGCAGCACGCAGGACGCCGCCGATGACGGGGCGTCAGCCCAGAAATACGTCATAAACGATCAATCCGATCTACCGGACACCACACCATCGGGAGAGTCGTCCCCACGACCACCCGGACGGCCGTCCCCGGGGCCCCGCGCAGGCTTTACCAGACCATGTACTCCGTTCTTCCTTCCTTCACCCGCGCAGCGGGTACGCGTCAACTGCCGCGCCCTAGGGTTACGCCCGCTCTCACCCCGTGCACCGTCACCCCCTCACCAGGAGACCGGCCATGACTGCTCCTCAGGCCCCGCAGGACCACCAGACCGCGCTGCCCCCCAAGCGCACCCGGCGCACCCTCACCGCCATCGGCAGCGCCGTCGCGCTGGCCGCCGGTTCGCTCGGCGTCTGGGCCGCCACCGGCACCGCCGCCCAGGCCGCCGCGCTCCCGGCCCCCGACCACATCGTGGTCGTGGTGATGGAGAACCACGCCTACACCCAGGTGATCGGCAGCTCCAGCGCGCCGTACATCAACAACACCCTCAAGGCGGGCGGCGCCAACCTCACCCAGTCCTTCGGCCTGACCCACCCGTCCGAGCCGAACTACTACATGCTGTTCTCCGGCTCCAACCAGGGCCGCACGGACGACAGTTGCGTGGGCGTCGGCTCGATCTCGGCACCGAACCTGGCCTCCGAGCTGATCGCCGCCGGCAAGACCTGGAAGAGCTACAACGAGGGCCTGCCGTCCCAGGGCTCCACCACCTGTTCCAGCGGCAAGTACGCGCAGAAGCACAACCCGTGGTTCGGCTTCTCCAACGTGCCGACCAACACCGCGCTCACCATGACGCAGTTCCCGACCGACTACACCACGCTGCCGAAGGTCTCCTTCGTGGTGCCGGACCTGTGCAACGACATGCACGACTGCTCGGTCGGCACCGGCGACACCTGGATCAAGAACAAGCTGGGCGCGTACGCGACCTGGGCGCAGACCCACAACTCGATGCTGGTCGTCACCTTCGACGAGGACAACCGCCTCTCGGGCAACCGCATCCCGACCGTCTTCTACGGCCAGCACGTCACCCCCGGCAGCTCCACCGCCACCACCTACAACCACTACAGCGTGCTGCGCACCCTGGAGGACCTGGCGGGCCTGTCCACCCACGCGGGCAACGCCGCCTCCGCCACCACCATCACGGGCATCTGGAACTGACGCCCCGCCGTGCCGCCCCGGGCGCCGGCCCGGGGCGGCACACCCCCGTACCTCCGACCTCCGACCGCCGACCTCCGACCGCTGACGAGGTGTCACCCGCATGACGCGCACCACCCGCCTGCTCGTCCTCCTGTTCGCCGTCCTGCTGCTCGGCGGGGTGGGCACGGGGGCCGTCCTGTACGCCGCCGACCGCGCGGACCGCAAGGACCAGGAGCAGGTCGGCGGCCCGCCCGTCCGCCCGGGCACCGTCAGCCTGGCCGGCGGCCGGGGGCAACTGCTCTTCCGCAACCTGGCCTGGGGGCCGCACCGGGACGAGATCGTCACGGTCCCGGCCGGTGAGCCGGGCTCCACCCGCACCTCCTCCGGCCTCAAGTGCCTGCGCTTCCACGCCGCCGCCGGGACGGGCATCTGCCTCCAGGCCGTGCACGGCACGCTGGACGACACCTACCGCGCCGTCGTCCTCGACGACAGGCTGCACGAGCTGCGCTCCTTCCCCGCCGCCGGCATCCCCTCCCGGGCCCGGGTCTCCCCCTCCGGCCGGCTGGCCGCCTGGACCGTCTTCGTCAGCGGCGACTCCTACGCGGGCTCCAACTTCTCCACCCGGACCGCGATCGTGGACACCCGCGACTGGCGGTTCGAGTCCAACCTGGAGGAGTTCGCCTTCCTGGTGGACGGCCGGCCCCAGCGCGCCTCCGACCTCAACGTCTGGGGCGTCACCTTCGCCGACGACGAGCACTTCTACGCCACCGTCGCCACCGGCGGCACCACCCACCTGGTCCGGGGCGACCTCACCGCCCGCACCCTGACCTCGCTGCACCAGAACGTCGAGTGCCCCTCGCTCTCCCCCGACGGCACCCGGGTCGCGTACAAGAAGCGCGTCCCCGGCGCCTCGCCGGACGCCCCCTGGCGCCTGTACGTCCTCGACCTGGCCACCATGGCCGAGACCGCCACCGCCGAGCAGCGCAACATCGACGACCAGGCCCTCTGGGCCGACGGCTCCACCCTGGTCTACTCCCTCCCCGGCGAGTACGGCGCCGACCTGTGGACCGTCCCCGCCGACGGCACCGGCGCCCCCGCCACCCTCGCCGTCTCAGCCGTGGCCCCGGCGTACCTGCGCTGACGGTCCGCGGAGGCGAGGCCGATGCTCCGTCAGCGGCCCTCGGTGGCGGCCCGGTTGATCTCGGGGCTGCGCAGGACGTGCTCGCCGGCGCCGTTCCGCCCGGCGACGGCGATCATCGCGCGGGCGATGTTCTCGGTGGTGGTCACCCGGCCGGGGGCCAGGCGGCGCAGCAGCGGGAAGAGCAGCGAGAGCACCGGGTAGAGCCGCCGGTAGGCCGGGGTCCTGGAGACCTCACCGTGCACGGCGTGGATGTACGCCGGGCGGAACATGTAGGCGTGGAAGTCCATCGCGAGCAGCTCGTTCTCGGTGCGGCCCTTCACCCGGGCCCACATCAGCCGCCCCTGCTCGGTGCTGTCGGTGCCGTCGCCGGAGACGTAGACAAAGGTGAGCGGGGCGTCCGGCCGCACGGGCAGCGCGCGGGCGGCGGCGAGCGTGTAGTCGTGGGTGATCCGGCGGTACTCCTCCTCCCGCTTGCCGGCCGAGGTGACGCCCAGACAGAAGAAGCAGGCGTCGACGTCCGCGAACTCCCGCTCCAGGGAGCCGAAGTCGGTGAAGTCGGTGTGCACCAGCGAGGTCAGCTTGGGGTGGCTCACCTCCAACGGCCCGCGCACGACGGCCCGCACGCCGGTCACCCGGTCGTCGAGCAGGCACTCGCGCAGGACGCCCTGCCCGACCATGCCGGTGGCGCCGAAGAGCAGCACGTTCACGGGGTGTCCGTCCCTTCCCAGGTGGTCGCCCCCCAGTCTGCCCGCTCCACGGCCCGGCGCCCGCCGACGGGGCCGACGGCCGGTAATCCGGTGGCGGCGGCCTCGCCGACCGGGCATCGTGCGGGTCGATGACCGACGACGACACGATGCCCTACCGCCCCGTCAACTCGCTGGCCGGCATGCTGCAACGCGGCCACGGCAGTGGCGCCCGGTCGGCACTCGGCCACCCGGACCACGCCGCGCCGCTGGTCCTCGACATGATCCGCAGGGACTGGCGCTGGGACTCCACCGACGACCGCGCCCTCTACCTCGCCCGGCTGGTCCGCGACCTGGCACTCCCCCGGGGCCCGATCGCCGCCCTGCTCGGGGAGGACGAGCGGCAGACCGAACGGCCTGCGCCCACTCCCCCTGCTCCGGCGGGCCGTCGATCGCCTCGGCCCGGCGGCCGTGCCGGCGGCCCGGCGCTGGGTGGGCGACGAGCGGGCGTGGTTGGCCCGGCTCGGCGCGGACGTGCTGGCCGATCACCTGGGCCCCGAGGTGATCCCGCACCTGGTGGCGCAGCTGGCCGAACAGCGGGCGGCCCGCGCCTGGTGCGGGCCCGATCTGACGGCCCGGCGGCTGGCCCGGTTCGGGCCGGAGGCGGCAGGCGCGGCGGCGGACCTCCGGTGGTTCTGGCTACGCACCCCACACTCGTACGAGCGGGCCGCCTACCTGGAGGCTCTGGCCGCGATCGCCCCGACAGGCTTGCAGCAGGGGTACGTCCTCTCGCTCTGGGACTGCGAGGAGGCGTCCAGGCTGCTGGGCGTCGCCCACGCTCCGGACGGTCCCGAGGTGGCGGCACGGCTCGCCGAGCTGCGCGACGACCCGATGGAGGAGCCCGAGGTGCGGGCCGCAGCCCGGGCACGGCTGGCCGCCCTCTGACTCTCCCGAGACTTTTCTGCAAAAACTCTTTGGCAAAGAGCCGGATGCCGACCTAGGCTGCCGGTATGGAGAACGACGACCGGGCCCGGGTGCTCGACCCCGAACGGGACGCGGACGCGCTCAAGGCGCTCACCCACCCCCTGCGCATCCGCCTGCTCGGGCTGCTCCGGCAGGACGGCCCCGCCACCGCGAGCGAGCTCGCCGCCGCCACCGGGGAGTCCTCGGCCTCCACCAGCTACCACCTGCGGGTGCTGGCCAAGCACGCCTTCGTCGGCGAGGCCGAGCACCGCGACGGGCGCGAGCGGCGCTGGCGGGCCGTCCACGCGCTCACCTCCTGGGACTCCGCGGCGATGGCCTCCTCCCCGGGGAGCCGGGCCGTGCTCGGCTCGCTGCGCAGGCGTCAGGTCGAGCACCTGGAGAGCTCCCTGGCCCGCTTCGAGGCCGACGAGGAGGCCGGCCGGCTGGCACCCGGCTGGACGGGGCCGGCCGGGATCAGCGACTGGCTGCCCCGCCTCACGCCCGAGTCCCTCGCGGAGCTCTGGCAGACCCTGGAAGGCAAGCTCGACGAACTGACGGCCCGTGACGCCGAGGACCCGAGGGCCGCCCAGGTCGTCCTCCTCGCCGCCGGACTGCCGCTGGCCCCGACGGCCTCGCCCGTCCCGCCGGTGCCGCCCGTCCCCGGGAGTGCGCGGGGCGCGGGGAGTGCGGAGTGACCGTCCGCCCGCTCGACGCCCGGACGGCCCGCCGACGCTACGTCACCACCTGTGCCCTGCTCTGGTTCCCGATCGGGCTGACCGTCGCGCCGCTGATCCTGCTGCTCACCTCGCGCGGCCTGCCGCTGACCACCGTCACCCTCCTGCTGGCCGCCTACTCCCTCACCACCGCCCTGCTGGAACTGCCCACCGGCGGCCTCTCCGACGTCCTCGGCCGCCGCGGCGTGCTGGCCTCGGCCGGACTGCTGAGCACCGGTGCCCTCGCCCTGCTCGCCCTGGGCACCTCCGCCTGGCCGCTCACCGCCGGGATGGTGCTGATGGGCGCCGCCCGCGCCCTGTTCTCCGGTTCGGTGGAGGCCTGGTACGTGGACACCGTCCGCGCGGCCGAGGGTCCCGACGCCGAGCTGCGCACCGGCCTGGCCCACGGCACCACCGCCACCTCCGCCGCGCTCGCCCTCGGTACCCTGCTCGGCGGCGCGATCCCCTGGGCCCTCGGCCTCGGCCCCGACCCGGGCGGCACCCTCACCCGCGCCACCGGCGGCCTGCTGCTGCCGCTCTCCGTCCCGGCCCTGACGGGCTGTCCGGTCGCGCTCGCCTTCGTGCTGTACGTGCTCACCGCCCTCCCCGAACCGGCCCGCCCGTCGGCCACCCTGCGCGACGCGGTCCGTGACGTCCCCGCCACCGTCCGGACCGGCCTGCGGCTGGGCGGACGCGACGCGCTGGTGCGGCGCGTCCTGCTCGGCACGGCCGCCGCCGGCGGAGCGGTCGCCACCCTGGAGCTGCTGACACCGGGCCGCGCGGCCGAACTCACCGGCGGCAGCGCCGCCGCCGGGGCCGTGCTCTACGCCGCACTCGCCTGCGCCGGATTCCTCTGCTCCGCCCTCGGCAGCCAACTCGCCCCGCTCACCGCCCGGTTGGCGGGCAGCGGCGAGCGCGCGGTGCTCCTCGGCCTCACGGTCGGGGCGACCGGCCTCGCCCTCCTCGGCGTCACCGCCGCGACCACCGGCGCCACCGCCCTGGCCGTCGGCGGCCTCGGCTACGTCCTGGTGTACCTCGGCCTCGGCGCGGCCGGCCCCAACGAGAGCGATCTGCTCCACCACCGCATCCCCGACCGCACCCGCGCCACCGTCCTCTCCGTCCAGTCCCTCGCGCTCCAACTCGCCGGTGCCGCCATGGGCCTGCTCGTCGGGAGGCTTCCGGCCGGCCCGCTGCCCTGGCTCACCGCCGCCGCCGTCCTGCTCGCCGGAGCCCTCCTCTGGGCCCGCCGCGCGCCGGCGGAAGGCACGTCCGTGCCCGCTCCGGAAGAGGTCCGGGACCGGCCGCACGCGGGGCTCCGATAGAGTCCCGGCACCGACCGGGGGGACCACCTGATGCCGCATCCGTTCAGACGCACCACCACCGCTCTCGCACTCCTCCTCGCCCTGGGCACCGCCACCGGCTGCACTCCACCGCTCGGCCACTCCGTCGGCATCGTGACCGAGGGCGGTGTGGCGTCCGCCGTCACGGCGCTGTGCCCCGGCGGCGTGGTGCGTTCGGCGCACGTGCACGAGACCGGGGGCGAGGCGGACCTCTGGTGGATCGCGCACCCCGCGCCCGGTTCCGGGCCGGTGGACCGCATCCCCCTCCTCGCCGGCCCGCCCGGCTGGGTCATCGAGGAGGCCACCCTGACCGCCCTCCTCCCTGACCGCCGGTACGGCCTGACGGTCGCCCATACCGGCGGCGCGGCGAAGGACTCCTCGCTCGTCTTCGGCCTCTCCGACCTCGAAGGCCTGAAGCCCGGCCAGGTCCTCACCTGGAAGAAGGGCGGCGGCACCCGCGTGGTCACGGTGGACGAGTTCCGCGCCGCCGCCACCCGCGACTGCTGAGCGCCCGACGACAGGCCCCGCCGAAGGCTCAGCGGTCAGCCACCACCTACCTGGCCGTCGCACCCCTGGTGGCGCGGCCCTCCGCGGACTCTGACGCAGTGTCAGCGCCGCCTGGTAGAACTGTGCTCGGGACTGCTCCGCGGACGGGGCGGGGGGAAGGAGTCGAGATGTCGACGGCGATGCGGCGTTCGATCGCGGCGGCGGCCACCGTGGTGGTCGCGGCGGGGACCGGGATCGTCACCAACGTGGCGACGGACAGCCCCAGCGCGGGGTGGTGGGTCGCGCTCGGGGTGCTGGTGGTGCTCGGGGGGATCCTGCAGGTGTACCTGACGACCTCCTCGGGCGGCCCGGTGCCCGTGACCGCCTCCGGCCCCGGGTCCATCGCCATCGGTGGCAAGGCGACCGGCGCGTTGAAGACGAAGGTGCGGGGCGCCTCCACCGCCGCCTCCGGCCCCGCCCCGGCTCCGGGCGGGATCTCGGCCACGGGCGCGGGCACCATCGCGGTCGGCGAGGGCGCCGAGGGCCCGGTCGAGACCGACGTCACCTGATGCGCACACCGGCCGTCCGTGCCGACGGCGACCGCGCGGGCGTGCTCCTCGCCGGAACCTGAGCATCCGTCAGCAGGTGGCGCAGGACGGCCGTGTGGGCGTCGGTGACGGCTCGGCGTGACGCCGGGGTCGGGGCGGCCACGTCGAAGGCGTGGCCGCCGGTGGGGTGGTCGATCAGGTCGAGCGGGGTGCCGGCGGCCTGGGCGGCCGTCAGGAAGGCGTCGACGGTGGCGGCGATCGGCGGCTGCTCCAGGCCGGCGCGGGTGAGGACCAGCGGGAGGCCGGGGCCGGGGGTCGGGCGGAAGCGGGGCGGGACGGTGGCCCAGCCGGGGAGCGGGGCCAGGACGGGGTAGCTGAAGGCGACGCAGCGCAGCCAGGGCGGGGGCGCGGCGAGGTGGTCGGCGGCGAGGAGTCCGCCGCCGGAGAAGAACCAGAGGGCGATCCGGTCCGGGTCCACCCGGGGGTCGGCGCGGAGGGTGTCGAGGGCGGCGCTCAGGTCGTCCGCGGCCTGCGGGTAGTCGGTGAGGGCGTGCAGGCGGTGGTCGAGCACGGCGCCGACCAGGCCGAGGCTCGCCGCGTGGGCGGCGTGGCCGGTGTAGAGCGGCCAGTCCCGTGGGGTGGGGCGGGCGTCGGCGGGGAGCGGGCCGCCGTGGACCAGCAGGACGGCGGGGCGGGGCCCGTCCGCCTCCGGGAGGTGGAGGTCGAGCGCGCCGGTGCGGATGCGCGGGCGGGCGGGGACGTCCAGGACGAAGGGCCGCAGCTGGGGCGGGGCGGCGTCGGGGGCGGCCGTGATCCGCCGGCCCTCGTCGGCGGCGGCGCGCAGCAGCGCGTCGGACAGGGCGTGCGGGTCGGAGAGCATCGGCCAGTGTCCGGTGGGGAGTTCGAGGAAGCCGACCCGGGGGTCGGCGAGGGCGCGCAGGTGCGGAGGGCCGAAGCGGACGGCGGTCTCGACGGTGGCGAGATCGGTGCCGCCCCCGGCGCTGCAGAGGATGCCGGTGGTCGGCCAGGGCGCCGGGTCGCCGCCGAGGCGCAGCGGCTGGAGCAGGGTGGCGGCGGGCTGCGGTGCGGCGTACCGGTCGAGGAGGTCGAGCGCTTCGGGGGTGAGCCCGGCGGTGGAGCCCCAGCGGTGCCACTGGTCCGGTTCGGGGACGGGGACGGTGGCCGCCGGCCCGCCGGGGGCGGTGAGCAGCTCGCGGGTGAGGTGATCGGGCGTCAGGGCGAGCGCGGTGTCGCCGTCCCGGGGCAGGCCGGCGTCGAGGTGGACGATCCGGCCGATGCGTTCGCGGCGGCGGTCGGCGGCGCCGAGCACGGGGTGGATGGCGTAGCCGTGGCCGACCAGGACGAGCGGCTCGGGGCCGTCCAGGTGGTCGATCTGCTGGACCACGTCCTCGACGTGGGTCTCCAGGTCGGTGCCGGGGCCGGCCAGGTGGCGGCGTTCGCCGAGGCCGGTGAGGGTGAGCGGGTGGGCCTGCGCGCCCGCGCGGCGCAGCAGTTCGGCGGTCTCCCGCCAGATCCAGCCGCCGGTGAAGGGGCCGGAGACCAGGACGAACACCGTCATGTGGGACCTCCTGAGGGACGGTTCGGGTTCGCCGGTACGGTAGGAACTCCCCCTGAGGGAGGTTCAACCCTTGTCCGCTGAAGGCGATGTGTGGAGCATCGGCGAGCTCGCCGAGCGGGCCGGTACCACGGTGAAGACGGTCCGCTTCTACTCCGACCGGGGTCTGCTGCCGGAGGCCGGGCGCAGCTCGGGCGGGCACCGGCGGTACGGGCCGGAGGCCCTGGAGCGGCTGCGGCTGATCCGTTCGCTGCGGGCGCTGGACCTGCCGGTGCCTGAGGTGGGCCGGGTGCTGGAGCACGGGGACGGGCTGACGGCGGGTCTGACGGACGCCATCGACGGGCAGTTGCGGGTGCTGGGTGGGCAGTTGACGGCGCTGCGCTGGCGGGAGGCTGCGCTGCAGCTGCTCCGGGACACCCCGGTCGAACTGCGGGCGGAGCGGCTGCGGCTGGTCGGCGCGCTCTCCACCCCGCCGGGGACGACGGCACTGGCCCGGTTCTGGCGGGCGGCGCTGCCCGCGCGGCTCTCCCGGCCGTTGGTCGCGGCGGTGCTGGACCACGCCGTGCCCGAGCCGCCGGACGATCCGTCCCCGGCTCAGGTGCTGGCCTTCGCGGAGCTGCACGCGATCGCGACCGCTCCGTGCGGGGAGGGCGGGCGCTCGGGGACGGTGTGGACGGACCGGGTGCGGCGGCCGGACGTCCTGTACGACGGCCTGTTCGAGGCGTACTCCCTGGCCGTGCCGGAACTGACGGCGGATCGGGCACCCGGCCGGGGAACGGTGTTGGAGCGTTTCGTCGCGGCCCACGCGGAGAGCCGCTCGGAGCCGGACGGGCCCGGCTTCCGGCGGCGCCTGCACGGCCTGCTGTCCGCCGCCACCGATCCGGCGGTGGAACGCTACTGGGCACTGACCACCGCGTTCGCCCCGGCCGGGCGGACACCGACGGTGGGCGCGGCGCACGCCTGGATGCGGGACGCCCTGGCCGCGGACGTGGCGGCAACCGGCGGCTGAGCGGGCCGGCCCGCGGTGGAGGGCACCGTTCCGAGAGGAGCGCCTCCGGCCGGCGGACGCGACCGACTGAGAGGTGCCCCGGTCTCCTGACCTCGAACGAGGGCAGCGGAACGTGCGTGGTCACCGCATCTCCGGGGCACCGCTTCTGACGGCATCTCAGCGGGGTCAGGTCGGTGGCGGCTGGTAGAACTGGGGTGGGTCCGTTCCAGCGGGCGGACAGGGGGAGTGTGGGATGACGCCGGGTGTGCGGCGTTCGATCGTTGCGGGTGCGGCGGTCGTGGTCGGTGTGGTCTCGGTGGGCGACGGGTCGACCGGGCCGATCGAGACCGGCGTCGCCGCATGAAGCGTGCGCCGAGCGTCCGGGCCGACGGGGCGAGCTCGGTCGCGGTGGGCGGGGACGCCCACGGGCCGATCCTCACCAACCCGGTGTTCAACGTCTTCGCCGCGCCGGGGCCGGAGCGGCCCCCGGCCCTCCCCCGCACCCTGCCGCCGCAGCCGTCCGACTTCACCGGGCGGGAGGAGGAGATCGGCCGCGTCCTCGGCCGGGCCGGCGACCGCTCCGGCAGCGGCTCGGGGGACGGCTCAGGAGGCCACTCCGGCGGCGCCGCCGGGGACGGCCCCGGTCCGGTGGGGGCGGACCGGGTGGTGGTGATCACCGGCAAGCCGGGGGTCGGCAAGACCGCCCTCGCGCTCCACCTTGCGCACCACCCGGACGGCGACTTCCCCGACGGCCGGCTCTACGCCGACCTGCGCGGCATGGCCGACCGACCGTCCGCGCCCGAGGACGTGATGGCCCGCTTCCTGCTCGCCCTCGGCACTCCGCAGGCCGAACTCCCGAGCGACCCGGACCGGTTGCTGGACGCGTACCGGCTGGCGCTGGCCGGCCGCCGCCTGCTGCTGGTGCTCGACAACGCCGCCGAGGAGCAGCAGGTCCGCCCGCTGCTCCCGCCCGGGGGCGACGGAGCTCTGGTGCTGGTCACCAGCCGCAGCCGGCTGGCCGGGCTGGAGGGCGCGGACCGGCTGGACCTGGACACCTTCACCCCGGGGACGGCGCTGCGCTTCCTCCGGCAGGTCTGCGGTGCCGAGCGGATCGACCGTGACCTGCTCGCCGCCGAGGCCGTGGTCGGCTACTGCGGCGGCCTCCCGCTGGCGCTGCGCATCACCGCCAACCGGCTGGTCACCAACCCCCGGCTGGGCACGGCGGCCCTGGTCCGCGAGCTGCGCGACGAGCACGACCGCCTGGAGGCCCTGGAGGCGGGTGACCTGACGGTCCGTGCGGCCTTCGGACTCTCCTACCGCAGGCTGAACAAGGCGGCGAAGAGCACCTTCCGACAGCTGTCCCAGGTGCCGGGCGAGGACTTCGGCCCGGGCGTCTGCGCGGCCCTCACCGGCTTCGGGTTCCGCGAGGCCGCCAAGGCGCTCCGCAAACTGGCCGAGGCCAACCTGATCGAGCCCGCCCCGGGCGACGAACGCTACCGGCTGCACGACCTGCTCCGGCTCTACTCGAAGGAGCAACTCGCCGAGGAGGGTGCCGAGTCGGTCACCGCCGCCGCCCGGCGGATGTACGAGTGGTACTTCCACGCGGCCGAGAGGACGCTGTGCCACCTCAACGGAATGCCGATGCCGCAGGCCCTCCAGGAGGGCGGTGCACCGGAGATCACTTCCTCGGAGGACGCCGTCCGCTGGGCCGAGGCGGACCTCTCCGGCGCGATCCCCGCCCTCCGGCAGTTGCTGCGGCTGGCCGCACCCGACAGCGTCGTCAGCGTCGCGAGCTCCTTGGCGGACGTGTGTGAGATGACCGGCCGCTGGCGCGAGTGGGACGAGGCGATCACGGTCGGCCTCGAAGTCGCCGAGCAGGTCGAGAACCAGGACTTCAAGGCCGTTCTCCTGCTGCAGCGAGCCGAACTGGCCCGGGCCCGCAGGCAGTTCCAGGAGGCCATGGAGATCGCCCAGGAGGTCAGCGCCCTCGCCGAGGCCGAGGGCAATGCCCTGCTGCTCGCCACCTCGGACAACCTGGTGGCCCTCCTGTACATGTCCCTCGGGACTCCGGCGCAGGCGCGTCCCCTGCTGGAGCGGTCCCTACGACTGTCGCAGGAGCTCGGAGACCACCGCCTGGCCAGCAGGGTGCTCTTCAACCTGGGCACCGTGCACCGGGCGCAGGGCGACTTCGAGACGGCCGTCGAGTACTTCCGCCGTGACCTCCGGTTCTGCGAGGAGGTGCAGGACACGCCGGGCACCGCCGAGGCACTCAACACGCTGGCCACCACCCTGGTGGAGGTCGGTGACCGGGCGGCCGCCGAGCCCTACCAGCGAAGGGCCCTGGACATCTTCCGGCAGCTCGGCAACGGGTACAAGGAGAGCATGGTCCTCAACGACCTGGCGGTGACGATCCGCCACCAGGGCAGGTACGAAGAGGCGCTGGGCATGCATCTGGCGGACGCCGAGCTCTGCGCCGGTCTGGGGCACCGCGCCGGCGAGGCACTGGCCCAGTCGAACGCCGCGATCGTCCTCACCTCTCTCGGCCGCAACGAGGAGGCACGTCCGCTCGCGGAGGAGGCCGTCGCCGTGCTCGCCGAGCTCGGTGACGACCAGTGGTTGGTGCAGGGCCTCGGCATCCACGCGGTCGTGCTCTTCGCCGTCGGGGAGGACGACGAGGCGGGGCGGTCGGCCCGGCGTGCGCTGGAGATCCTCGACCACCACGGGTGGCACAGGGGTCGGGCCGAGCTCCATTTCAACCTGGCGGTCGGGT
Organism: Kitasatospora sp. NPDC004289; assembly: GCF_053602875.1. NCBI lineage: Bacteria > Bacillati > Actinomycetota > Actinomycetes > Kitasatosporales > Streptomycetaceae > Kitasatospora > Kitasatospora sp. NPDC004289. The sequence continues at coordinate 182,883 of NZ_JBSGEL010000003.1, forward strand.
ACGACAAGGCGGGCCGCCCCCGAGAGACCCTCGATCATGCCGAAGCCTTCCTCTCCCTGCGGGAACGGCCGTCCGAGCAGCTTCGTACGTCCGCCCTCGCGATGGCCCGTGGGGCCGCCGCCGAGCTGGGTGACGAGGCCACGGCACGCCACTACGAGGAGCTGCTGTCCGCCACCGGGCCCTGAGCCTCCGGCGGCCCTGCCGGCCACGGGTGTCCGACGGGCCGTCAGGTCCGTGACGGCGGTGTAGCAGACTGCTGGTGATCAAGGCGGCCGTGCCGGAGCTCCGGGGCGGCCGCCCCGCCGTCCTCGGAGGAGCACCGTCATGACCTTTCCCGCCACCGGCCGCCGCGTCCTGATCAGCGGGGCCTCCCGCGGCCTCGGCCGCGCCGTCGCCCGCGCCTTCGCCGCCAACGGCGACCGGGTCGCCGTCCACTACGGCTCCCGGGAGGAGGAGGCCCGGGCCACCCTGGACTCGCTCGACGGCACCGGGCACGTCCTGGTCGGCGGCGACCTGACCGATCCGGCCGGGGCGGGGGCCGCCGCGGTGGTGGGGGCCGCAGCGGAGGCGCTCGGCGGGATCGACGTGCTCGTCAACAACGCGGCGGTGAACACCCCGCATCCGCCCGCCACCACCGCGTACGAGCAGTGGGTCGCCGCCTGGCAGCAGCACGTCTCGGTCAACCTGCTGGCCACCGCCCACCTCAGCCACCTGGCCGCCCGGCACATGATCGACCAGGGCACCGGCGGACGGATCGTCAACATCGGCTCCCGAGGCGCCTTCCGGGGCGAGCCCGACCACCCCGCCTACGGCGCCACCAAGGCCGCCGTCCACGCCCTCGGCCAGTCCCTGGCCGTCGCCCTCGCCCCGCACGGCATCGCCGTCGCCTCCGTCGCCCCGGGCTTCTTCGCCACCGAACGCGTCGCCTCCCGCCTCGAAGGACCCGAGGGCGCCGCCATCCGCACCCAGAGCCCCTTCGGCCGCGTCGCCACCCCGGACGAGATCGCCGCCGCCGTCGCCTGGCTCGCCTCCCCCGCCGCCGAATGGTCCTCCGGCACCATCCTCGACCTCAACGGCGCCTCGTACCTGCGGACCTGACGCCCCGGAATGTCGAAGCGGGCCGGTGTGCACGCATGGCACCCTGACCGGATGGCAGCGGAAACGGGGCACACCACGGCAGCGGGCTGGATCTGGCACGTCCATCTCCAGGCGTTCCTGGGCCTGGTGGCCCGGTACGTGGGCCACGACTTCGACGCCACCGACTGGCAGGCCGTGTCCGTCGGCCTCGAGTCCACCGACGACGACCTCACCGATCGCTGGTTCGCCTACCCGTTGGCCGGCACGCGTCACCGGGTAGACGTCCACCTCGCCAACGCCGTCGGGGGTGACGAGGTCTCCGTCCGCGTCCTGGGCTCGACGGACCGAGAACTGGTGCTGCGCGTGGACACGTTGATGGCCGCGTACGCCGCCGCTCCGCCCTGCCGGCCCACCTGACGCCGCCAGGACGGCCGGGGTTCAGGGAGTGGCGATGACCAGGAGGGTGCGGGCCGGGGTCGTGCCGGGGAGGCGGCAGCGGTGGGGGACGTCGCCGCGGTGGTGGGCGCTCTGGCCGGCTTTGAGGGTGAGGGGTGGTTGGCCTTCGACCTCGAGGACGATCTCGCCCTCCAGGACGTAGAGGAAGTCCTCGCCGGGGTGTTCGAACCAGCCGCGTTCGCCGAGGCCGGGTTCGAAGTGGTGCTCGTAGGCCTCCATCAGGGTGCTGCTGCCGCCGGGGATGAGGACGCGGGCGATCTGGCCGGCGGCCTCGCTGACGCGGATGACCTGGGGGTCGGTCTCGTGGCTGACGGTGCCGGGGCGCTCCGGCGGGCGGAGGAAGGCGCCCGGGGGGACGTCCAGGGCCTCGGCGATGCGGTAGATCGAGGTGAGGCTCGGGGTGGTGAGGCCGCGTTCGAGCTGGCTGAGGAAGGGCTGGGAGAGTCCGGAGCGGGCGGCGAGCACGGCCATGGAGACGCCGCACTCCTTGCGGCGGCTGCGGACCAGCCGGCCGACGGCGAGCGCCTCGGGTGCGGGTTCGGGTCGGGACACGCTGGTGAACGTACCCCATCGGTTCCTGACGGCCCGTCGGCCCGGAGAGGTTTCGCACGGCCGCAACACGGCGTTGATAAGTGACGTCAATTATTGATCTCACTTATATCGGCCCCGGCGGACGACGCCGGGGATCCCCGAGGAGACGTCCGCGTGCACCCCACCGCTTCACCGCCGCTCGCCCGGCTCGCGCCACCCCTGCTGGCCGCGCTCGCCGTGCTGGCCGGCTGGACCGCCCTGGCCGGCTCCGGCGCCCTGGCGCCCGGCCTGCTGCCGACCCCCGCCGCCACCTGGCGGGCGCTCCAGGAGAGCGCCCGCACCGGCGTCCTGTGGAGCGACCTCGCCGCCAGCCTCAACCGGGCGGGGCAGGGCTTCGCCCTCGGCGCGGCAGCGGGCTGCGCGCTCGGCTTCGCCACCGGCTACCTGCCCCGGCTCTCCGCCGCCGTGACGCCGCTGGTCTCCTTCCTCCGTCCGATCCCCGCCATCGCGCTGGTGCCGCTGGCCACCGCCTGGTTCGGCATCGGCGAGACGGCCAAGCGCCTGCTGATCGCCTATGCCGTCCTGCTGGCCGTCTGGCTCTACGTCCACGACGGCGTCTCCCGGGTGCCCGCCGCCCACCTGCGCGCGGCCCGTTCGCTCGGCGCGCCGCTGCACCGCCGCTTCGCCGAGGTGCTGCTCCCGGCCGCCGCCCCGGCCCTGCTGGCCGCCCTGCGCTACGGCGCCTCGGTCGCCCTGCTCGCCCTGGTCGCGGCCGAACTGGGCGGCGCCCAGGCGGGGTTGGCGTACCGGCTGCAGGTCGACGGGCAGTTCCTGCGCACCGACCGGATGTTCGCCGGGCTGCTGGTGCTGGGCCTGCTCGGCGTCACCGTCGACCTGCTGCTGGCCGCCCTCGGCCGCCGCGTCGTGCACTGGAGCGCGGCATGAGCCAGTCCATCCACCTCGACGCGCTGACCGTCGGGTACGGATCCCGCCGCCGCCCCACGACCGTCCTCGACGCGACCGAACTCACGCTCCCCGCCGGCTCGTTCACCGCCCTGCTCGGCCCGAGCGGCTGCGGCAAGTCGACCGTGCTGAACGCCGTCGCGGGCTTCGTCCGCCCCACCGCCGGCCGGGTACTGGTGGGCGGCGAGCCGGTCACCGCCCCCGGCGCGGACCGCGGCGTGGTCTTCCAGCACTACGCGCTCTTCCCCTGGCTCACCGCCCGGGGCAACGTCGAGTTCGCCCTCAAGCGGCTCGGCCTGCCGCGCGCCGAACGCAGGCGCCGCGCCCTCGAAGCCCTGGCCGAGGTCGAGCTGGCCGACGGTGCGGAGAAGTACCCCGCGCAGCTCTCCGGCGGGATGCAGCAGCGCGTCGCGCTGGCCCGGGCGATCGCCGCCGAACCCCAAGTCCTGCTGCTGGACGAGCCGTTCGGCGCACTCGACGCGCTGACCCGGGCCCGGATGCAGGAGCTGCTCATCCGGCTCTGGCGCCGCACCGGCCTGACGGTCCTGTTCGTCACCCACGACATCGACGAGGCGCTGGCCCTCGCCGAGCGGGTCGTGGTGCTGGGCGGCCGGCCCGGCCGGGTGGTCGCCGACCACACCGACCCGTCCGCTCCGGGGCTGCGCGAGCTGATCTCGCGGCAGCTCGGCCACGGCCACGAAGCCTGAACCCCTCTCCCCCGTAAGGAAGTCCACCGTGCTCCACAGACCCCGTGCGCTCGCCGCCGCCCTGCTCACCGTCCTGCTCACCGCCACCGCGTGCGCGGGGACGGAGCAGCCGGCCGCCACCCCGAACGTCACCATCGCCGGCAGCGACTACCTGGGCGGCGCCCCGGTCTACCTGGCACAGGACCGCGAGCTCTGGCCGGCCGAGGGCGTCCGGGCCACCCTCCAGTCCTTCCCCACCGGCCGCGACGCGCTCAACGCCGTCCTCGGCGGCCAGGCCCAGCTCGGCGTGGTCGGCGACCTGCCCGCCGTCACCGCCGCGCTCTCCGGGCGCGACCTGCGCGTGGTCGCCGACCTGTCGCGCTTCGCCGACTGGCGGCTGCTCACCCGCGCCGATCACGGCATCACCGGCTTCGACCGGCTCAAGGGCCGCAAGGTCGGCCTGCCGCAGGGCACCAACGTCGAGTACGCGCTCTCCCGGATGCTCGCCTCCGCCGGGCTGACCGCCGCCGACGTCCAGGTGGTCAACCTCGCGCCCAACCAGCTGCCCGCCGCCCTGGCCCGGGGCGACGTGGACGCCGGGCTGACCTTCCCCAGCTCCTACGACGCCGTCCGCACCGCCCTCGGCGAGCGCTACGCCGAGCTGCGCTTCACCGGCTACACCGCCCGCACCCTGCTGGTGGCCGGCCCCGCCGCCACCGACGACGCCCGCACCACCGCCGTCCTGCGCACCCTGCTGAAGGCCCAGGGCGAACTCACCGCCGACCCGGCGGCCGCCCGCCGCGCCGTGCTGGCCCAGTCCAACGGCACCCTGCAGAGCGGGTACGTGGAGGCCTTCCAGCCCGCCTACGAGTACCGGCCGACCCTCTCCGCCGAGCTGCTCCAGCAGCTCCAGGACGAGGCCGCCTGGGCCAAGGCCGCCCAGGGCCTGCCCGGCTCCGCCGACCGCGCCGCGCTGCTGGCCCGGCTGCACACCGCCCCGCTCGCCGCGGCCGACCCGGCCGCCGTCACCGTCCGCTGAACCCCCTGCCGAAACCCCTGCCGAAACCCCGTCGAACTCCCCTTCAGGAGAAGGACCATGACCGTCGACCAGAACACCCTCCGCCGCCGCGGCCTCGGCCTGCGCGCCCACGACCCCGAGCGCAGCTGGGGCGGCTACACCCTCTACACCCCGATCGCCGGCCCCGGCGAGGTGAAGCTCCTCGACATCCACGGCGAGGCCGTCCACACCTGGACGCTGGCCCACCCGCCCGGCCGCCACGGCCAGTTGCTCCCCAACGGGAACCTCTTCTACCAGGGCAAGGACACCGAGGGACCCAGCCTCTTCCCGATCTGGGACGTCTACCACGGCGGCATCCTGCAGGAGGTGGCCCCGGACGGCACCGTGCTGCGCGAGGTCCGCCACCCCTTCCACCACCACGACGCCTCGGTGCTGCGCAACGGCAACCTGCTGGTGCTCGGCGTCGAACCGCTCTCCGCCGCCGACGCCGCCCGCATCCGCGGCGGCATCCCCGGCTCGGAGGCACCGGGCGGGGTGATCTACGGCGACGTGGTGTACGAGCTGACCTGGGACGGCGAGGTGCTCTGGCGGTGGGCCGCGATCGAGCACCTGGACCCCGAACTCACCCCGCTCAACCCGCACTTCGCCCGCGAGCACTGGCCGATGGCCAACACCGTCAACGAACTCCGGGACGGCGGCGTGGTGGTGGGCTTCCGCAGCGCCTCCACCGCCGTCGCGGTGGACCGCGCGGACGGCTCGGTGCGCTGGCGGATCGGCCCGGAGGTGCTGGCCCAGCAGCACTACCCGCACGAGCTGGCCAACGGCAACGTGCTGGTCTTCGACAACGGCACCTACCGCGACACCACCTCGGTGCCGTACTCCCGGGTGGTGGAGGTCGACCCCGCCGACGGCCGGACGGTCTGGAGCTACGAGGACAACCCGCCGCAGAACTTCTACAGCCCCTACATGTCCAGCGCCCAGCGGCTGCCCAACGGCAACACCTTCGTGGCCGAGGGCTCCTTCGGCCGGCTCTTCGAGGTGACCCCGGACGGCGACGTGGTCTGGGAGTTCGTGGTGCCCGAGTTCGGGGCCTTCGGACGGGGCGTCGGACTGGAGTCCTCACGGGGTGCGCAGAACGCGGTGTTCCGCGCCTACCGGTACTCGGCGGAGCAGGTCCCCTGGCTCTGAGCGCTCCGCACGGACACGTATGATTCTCGCTTGCCCTGGTTGGGGCGCTCGCCCGGTCCACCCACGGACAGACCCCCCAGGGAGAAGTGAGGAATGCCAGTGATCTGCGTCGGAGGCATGATCGGCATCGGCAAGACCAGCGTCGCCGAGCTGCTCGCCAAGGAGCTCGGCAGCGAGGTCTTCTACGAGAGCGTGGACGAGAACCCGATCCTGCCGCTCTTCTACACGGCGAGCCCCGAGGAGATCCAGGCCAACCGGTACCCCTTCCTGCTGCAGCTGTACTTCCTGCAGACGCGCTTCGCCGCGATCAAGGAGGCGTACAAGCAGGGCGACAACGTCCTGGACCGCTCCATCTACGAGGACTGGTACTTCGCCAAGGTCAACCACGACCTGGGCCGGATCAGCTCGCTGGAGATGCAGGTCTACGAGGGCCTGCTCGCCGAGATGATGCGCGAGATCGACGGCCTGCCGTACCGCAAGGCGCCGGACCTGATGGTCTACCTGAAGGCGGACTTCGAGACGGTGCTGCACCGGATCGGGCTGCGCGGGCGGGACTTCGAGCAGGACGAGGGCCTGGTGGAGTACTACCGGACGCTCTGGTCCGGGTACGACGACTGGGTCAACAAGCACTACTCGGCGAGCGAGGTGCTGGTGATCGACATGAACGACACCGACGTGGTGCACGTCCCGGAGGACGCCGCCCGCGTGGCGCAGCAGGTGAAGGACGCCCTGGCGGCGGTCCGTCAGCCGGTCTGACCCCCGCCTCCTCCCGCGTCCCGTCACCACCGGGCCCGGCCCGCTCCCCCGAGCCGGGCCGGGCCCGGTCGCTTCACCTGGCGGGCGCGGCGGCCTTCGTCCTGGCCTGGAGCGCGCCGAGCACCTTCGCCGGGTCGTCCAGGGCGGCGCCGACGTTCTTCTTGATGTCGGCCGAGACGCCGTCCCAGCCGGTGTCGCCCAGGGGGTAGAAGGCGGCCTGCGGGAGCAGGGCGAAGAAGGGCTCCAGGTCCTTGTGGGTGCCGCTGGCGGTCATCGCGTCGAGGGTGTCCTGGGTGACCGGCATCAGGTTGTAGAGCTCGTCGAACGCCAGGGTGTTCTCGGTGGCGTACACGAAGTCGAGGAACTGCTTGATCTGCTCCCGGTGGCCGTTCTTCCTGAACGCCATCGTCCAGTCGGCCACGCCCAGGGTGGACTTGAGCGCGCCGGAGCGCCCGGGGATCGGGGCGACGCCGTAGTCGACCTTGCCGTCGCGGGCCTGCTGGATCAGCGAGGGGTGGCCGTTGAGCATCGCGGTGCGGCCGGCCGCGAAGTCCGCGAAGGCGGTCTTGCGGTCGGTGGCGGCGGGCTTGGCGTAGGTCAGCCTGGGTGCCACCAGGTTGGACTTGAGCCAGCCGAAGGTCTCGATGTTGGCCTGGCTGTCGAGCGTGTAGCCGCCGGCGTCGGCGATGCCGCCGCCGTTGCCGAGCTCCCAGAGGGTGCTCTCGGCCTGGGCCTCCTCGGGGCCGAGCGGGAGGGCGTAGGGGACGACGCCCGGGACCTTCGCCTTGATCTGCTCGGCGGCCTTCCTGACGTCCTCCCAGCTCCTGGGGACCTCGGTGACGCCGGCCTTGGCGAGGAGCGCCTTGTTGTAGAAGAAGGCGCGGGCCGAGGAGACGAACGGGATGCCGTACTGGACGCCGTCGACCTCGCCGGCCTTGGCGAAGGTGGGGAGGATCTTGCCGAGCGTGCTGCCGGAGAGCACTTCGTCCGCCCGGTAGAGCAGCTTGTCCGCGACCTTGTCGGCGTAGCCCCCGGTCTGCACGACGTCGGGCTGCTCCCCGTCGCGGATCATGGTCTTGACCCGCTCGTCGATGTCGTTCCAGCTGACCACCTGGACGTGGACCTTGATCCTCGGGTGGTCGGCCTCGAAGCGCCGGGCGAGGTCGCCCCAGTAGACCTCGGAGCTGTTGGCCGCCTTGTCGCCGTAGTCGGCGGCGACCAGTTCGAGGGTGACCGTCCCGCCCGGGGTGGTGGCGCCGCCGCTGCCGCAGGCGCTCAGGGCGAGCGCGCCGACGGTGCCGCAGGCCAGCAGGGTCAGGAGTCTGCCGTTCACAGCGGGACGGCCTCGCCCTCGGGGGCGGTGGTGACGGTGGTCAGCAGCGCGGTGACCACCTCGGTGACGGCGCGCCGGCCGGCCGCCAGGTAGCCGCGCGGGTCGACGGCCTGCGGGGCGGCGTCGAGTGCGGCACGCACCGCGCCGGTCATCGCGATGTTGAGCGCGGTGCCGATGTTGACCTTGCTGATGCCGCCCCGGACGGCGCGCCGGATCTCCTCGTCGCTGACGCCGGAGGAGCCGTGCAGGACCAGCGGGACGTCCAGCGACAGGCGTATCCGGTGCAGCAGTTGATGGTCGATCAGGGCGTCGCGCGAGGTCATGGCGTGCGAGCTGCCGATGGCGACGGCGAGGGCGTCGACGCCGGTCTCCTCGACGTAGCGCCGGGCCTCGGCGGGGTCGGTGCGGGCACCGGGGGCGTGGGCGTCGAGCGGGCCGTGGCCGTCCTTGCCGCCGACCTCGCCGAGCTCGGCCTCCAGCCAGAGGCCGTTGGCGTGCGCCCAGTCGGCGGCCTCCCGGGTGGCCTCGACGTTGCGCTCGTAGGAGAGGTGCGCGGCGTCGTACATGACGGAGCCGAAGCCGCAGTCGGCGGCCTGCAGCAGCAGGGCCCGGTCCTTGACGTGGTCCAGGTGCAGGGCGACCGGGACGGAGCTGCGGCGGGCGGCGCTGACGGCGGCCGCCGCCAGCGGGTGGAGCTGTCCGCCGTGGTACTTCACGGCGTTCTCGCTGACCTGGAGGATCACGGGTGCGCCGACGGTCTCGGCGGCGGCGATCACGCCCTGGAGGTGTTCGAGGGTGATGACGTTAAACGCCGCGACGGCGCTGCGGTGGGCGGCGGCTTCGGCGACGAGTTCGCCGGAGGCGGCGAGCGGCATGGCGGGCCTTTCGTGGGCGTACGGGCAGCCTCATCATGATCATTTGCATGAACGTGATTACGGTGGGGCTTATTTAAGCAGTTTCGCGCACACATGCCCATGGCTTGGCAGATCGCGATCCCGTCACGGAGCCCTACCTCTTGACTGAACACGGCCGCACTGCCACGGTTTGCGCAAAACTGCGCTTGATTGCCACGTATCGCGCAGCTTTGATCACCCCCACACCACGCAGTGACGAGGAGTCACCATGAAGCGTCGTGATCTGCTCCGGGCGGGCGCGCTGGCGTCCGGCTTCGCCCTGCTCCCGGTGAGCGTGCGCAACGCGCTCGCCCTGGAGGCCCCCACCGGCGGGCTCGGAGCCATCGAGCACGTCGTGATCCTGATGCAGGAGAACCGTTCGTTCGACCACTACTACGGCACCCTGCGCGGGGTCCGGGGCTTCAACGACCCGGCGGCCGTCACGCTGCCGAACGGGAACCCGGTCTTCAAGCAGCCGAACGGCGCCGGATCCGTCCTGCCGTTCCGGGTCGGCGACCAGTTCCTCTCCGGCACCGCCCACGACTGGACCTCGGGCCACGCCGCGTGGAACAACGGCCGCAGCGACCAGTGGGTGGCGAAGAAGGGCACCCAGACCATGGCCCACTTCGACCGGGCCGCGCTGCCCTTCTACCACGCGCTCGCCGACGCCTTCACGATCTGCGACGCCTACCACTGCTCGGAGCTGGGGCCCACCAACCCCAACCGGCTCTTCATGTGGTCCGGCAAGCTCGGCTACGAGCCCGGCAGCACCACCACACGCGCGATCGGCAACGCGGCCTGGCAGAACCCCGGCCACACCGGCTACACCTGGACCAGCTACGCCGAGCGCCTGGAGGCTGCCGGCCGCAGCTGGAAGACCTACCAGGAGTGGGACAACTACGGCGACAACAGCCTCGACTACTTCACCAGCTTCCTGACCGTCGGCCGCAAGGCGGTCGCCTTCGCCCGCGACGACGCCGGCAAGCCCTTCCCCAACGTGGAGTACTTCCACTACGCGCTCCAGGCCGCCGCCCCGGCCCGGCAGAGCCAGCTGCTGGCCCAGCTCGACCAGGGCCTGACCACCCTCACCGCGGCCGAGCGCAGCCTGTACGACCGGGGCCTGGCCCGGCTGAGGCCCGGTCAGCTGGCCGCCGCCTTCCGGGCCGACGTCGCGGCCGGGAAGCTCCCGGCGGTGTCCTGGATCGTCGCCCCGGAGAACCAGTCGGAGCACCCGGACTGGGGGCCGAACACCGGGGCCGAGCTGGTGAAGCAGATCCTGGACGCCATCGCCTCCGAGCCGGCGGTGTGGAACAAGACCCTGTTCCTGCTCAACTACGACGAGAACGACGGCTACTTCGACCACGTGCCGCCGCCCGCCCCGCCGGTCTCGGCCAACGACGGGCTGTCCACCGCCGCGCTCGGCGACGAGCTCTACGGGAGCGAGGTGATCGGCCTGGGCGTCCGCGTCCCGCTGCTGGTGGTCTCCCCGTGGAGCCGGGGCGGCAAGGTCTGCTCCGAGGTCTTCGACCACACCTCGGTCCTGCGGTTCCTGGAGAGGTGGACCGGCATCGCCGAGCCGAACATCTCGCCCTGGCGCCGGGCCGTCTGCGGGGACCTGACCTCGGCCCTGGACACCACCCAGGCCACCGCGAGCTACCCGAACCTGCCCACCCCGGTGCCCACCGGCGGCCCGCGCTCCACCAACCCCGCCCCGCCCGGCACCCAGGTGATGCCGGGTCAGGAGCCGGGCGTGCGGACCGCCCGGCCGCTGCCGTACGACCTCACCGTCTCGGCGAGCGCCACCGCCGCCTCGCTCGGGATCACCTTCACCAACAACGGCACGGCCGGCGCCCACTTCTACGTGCACGCAGGCGCCTTCCGGACCGACGGCCCGTGGCGCTACACGGTCGAGGCGGGCAAGTCGCTCAGCGACACCTGGCAGGCGGGCACCCCGACCGGCGCCTACGACCTCACCGTCACCGGCCCCAACGGCTACGTCCGCCGCTTCGCGGGCAACCGGGTGACCGCCACCACCTCCGGCAACGCCAACCCCGAGGTCACCCTGCGGCACGACCCGGCCGCCGGCCTGGTCTGGCTGCGGATGACCAACTCCGGCTCCGCCGCCTGCACCCTCACCGTCCGCACCGGCAACCGCGGCGGCGGACCATGGACGTACCCGCTCGCGGCGGGCGCGAGCACCGAGGACTACTTCTCGGCCGGCGGCACCCTGGCCGGCTGGTACGACCTGACGGTGACCGCGTCCACCACCGACGGATTCCTCCGGCGCTTCGCCGGCCACCTGGAGAACGGCGCCGAGAGCATCAGCGACCCCACCATGGGCTCCGCCCAACTCCCGTGCAGCGTCGAGTACTTCGACAGCCAGGAGCTCACCGGCGAGAACGGCGCCGCGGTCAACGCCGTGGACGGCAACCCCGCCACCCTCTGGCACACCCGCTGGTCCGGCACCACCGATCCGCTGCCGCACGAGATCCAGCTCGACCTCGGCACCAGCCGCACCGTCACCGGCCTGCTCTACCTGCCCCGGCAGGACGGCGGCGCCAACGGCCGGATCGGCTCGTACGAACTGCAGTTGAGCACCGACGGCACCACCTGGGGCGCCCCCGTGGCGAGCGGGACCCTGGCCGACACCGCCGCCGCCAAGACCATCCGCTGCTGGCCCACCACCGCCCGCTACCTGCGCCTGCGGGCCCTGACCGAGGCCGGCAACCGCGGCCCGTGGACCAGCGCCGCCGGCCTCGCCCCGCTCGGCTGGTAGTGGCGGTTCTGCGCAATAGTGATTGAAACTGTGCGCCTCTAAGCATGTTCGCACTCTTGACTGCACTTTTGGCGAATGATGTCATGCCGTGCGCAGCCCGCGATCCGGGCTGCGCCCATCCCCCCGTGAAGGACGTCGCATGCGCCTGAGCACAGCACGCTGGTTGGAACGATGGGGCAGGAAGCGGCCGTTGGCCGCCGGGTTGGCCGCCGCGATGCTGGGAGCCGTGCTCTCGGTGGCCGGGCCGGTCTCCTCGGCGGCGGCCGTGACCGCCGGAAACGCCACCGGAGTCACCCAGTCCGGGAACACCTACACCGTCAGTTCGTCGACCGGCGCCAAGGCCCGGGTGGTGATCGCCCGCGCCGACATCTTCCGGATCTGGCTCTCCCCCAACGGTGCCTTCACCGAGGACCCGGCCGGCACCGACCTGGCCGTGAAGACCGACTTCGGCCCGGTGACCAGCAGTTGGACCGACGCCGGGAGCTACTTCCGGATCTCCACCGCCTCCATGACCATCCGGGTCAACAAGTCCCCGATGCAGTTCGCCCTCTACCGGGCGGACAACACCACCCTGGTCTGGCAGGAGTCCCAGCCCACCAGCTGGACCGGCACCCAGACCACCCAGTACCTCGCCCAGGGCGCCGACGAGCAGTTCTACGGCACCGGTCTGCGCCTCGGCGAGTGGGCGCTGCGCGGCAAGACCGTGCCGATCTCGGTCAACAACAAGTGGCGTGAGAACGACAACGCCAGCCCGGCGCCGTTCTACATGTCGACCAACGGCTACGGCGTCATGCGCAACACCTGGGCGCCCGGCAACTACGCCTTCACCGCGCCGGGTTCGTTCACCCACGACGAGAAGCGCTTCGACGCCTGGTACGTGGTCGGCGACTCGCTGAAGGGCGTGCTCAACAACTACACCGACCTGTCCGGCAAGCCGTTCCTGGCGCCGATGTGGGGCTTCGAACTCGGCAACGCCGACTGCTTCAACGCCTCCAACCCGGACTACCAGGGCGACCACAACCGGGCCCGCCACCAGACCACCCCCGACGTGGTGGGCTACGCGACCGACGCCCGCAACGCCGACATGCCCTCGGGCTGGTTCCTGCCCAACGACGGCTACGGGTGCGGCTACACGGACCTGAAGAACACCGTCGACGGCCTGAAGGCCAAGGGCTTCCAGACCGGTCTGTGGACCTCCACCGGCCTGTCCGGCATCGACAACGAGGTCGGCGTGGCCGGCAGCCGGGGCGTCAAGACCGACGTGGCCTGGATCGGCGGCGGCTACAAGTACGCCTTCGACGGCGTCAAGCAGGCCGTCAACGGCATCGAGAACAACTCCGACGCCCGCCGCTACGTCTGGACCGTGGATGGCTGGGCCGGCACCCAGCGCAACGCGGTCGTCTGGACCGGCGACACCTCGGGCACCTGGGACGCCATGCGCTGGCACGTCCCGGCCATCACCGGCGCGGGCCTGTCCGGCCTCAACTACGCCTCCGGCGACATCGACGGCATCTTCGGCGGCAGCCCGAAGACCTACGTCCGCGACCTGCAGTGGAAGGCCTTCACCCCGGCGTTCATGACCATGTCCGGCTGGGGCCCGGTCAACCCGACCGCCGGGTACTCGGACAAGCAGCCGTGGCGCTTCGCCGAGCCGTACCTGTCGATCAACCGCAAGTACCTGCAGCTGAAGATGCAGCTGATGCCGTACCTCTACACCGCGAGCCAGACCGCCTCGCAGACCGGCGTGCCCTCCACCCGCGCCATGGTGCTGGAGTACCCGAACGACCCGGTCGCCCGGGGCAACCTGACCAGCGGTCAGTTCATGGCCGGTGACTCCTTCCTGGTCGCCCCCGTGGTCACCGACACCGCCACCCGGGACGGGATCTACCTCCCGGCCGGCACCTGGACCGACTACTGGACCGGCAAGGCCTACAACGGCCCGGGCTGGCTGAACGGGTACTCCGCGCCGCTGGACACCCTGCCGCTGTTCGTCAAGGGCGGTGGCATCGTGCCGATGTGGCCGAAGATGAACTACACCGGGGAGAAGCCGGTCGACACCCTGACCTACGACGTCTACCCGCGCGGCAACTCCGCCTTCACCCTCTACGAGGACGACGGCATCACCCGGGCCTACCAGAGCGGCGCCTCGGCCACCCAGGCGGTCACCGTCACCGCGCCCGCCTCGGGCACCGGCAACGTCACCGTCACCGTGGGTGCCAGCACCGGTAGTTACACCGGCAAGCCGGCCTCCCGCGGCTACCAGTTCTCGCTGCACGCGGCCGCCGCGCCGAGCAGCGTCTCGGTCGACGGCACCGCGCTGACCGCCCAGGCCTCGAAGAGCGCCTACGACGCCGCCGCCAGCGGCTGGTACTTCGACGCCACCGACCGCTCCGGCGTGCTCTGGGTGAAGACCGGCAGCAAGTCCGGCGCCTTCACCGTGACCGCCAACGGCCTTGCCGTGACGCCCGGTTCGGCCATCCCGTCCACCTCCGCCCCGATCTCCCAGGCGGGGTGGACCCTGGTCGGCACCGACAGTCAGGAGACCTCGGGCGAGAACGGCGCGGCCACCAACGCCTTCGACGGCAACACCGGCACCATCTGGCACACCAAGTGGTCCGGCACCGCCGACCCGCTGCCGCACGAGATCAAGATCGACCTCGGCGCGCGGTACGACGTCGACAGCGTCACCTACCTGCCCCGGCAGGACGGCGGCGTCAACGGCCGGATCGGGAACTACGAGCTCTACGTCTCGGACTCCCCGACCGCTTGGGGCACGGCGGTCGCCACCGGCACCTTCGCCGACACCGCCGCCGCGAAGGCCGTCACCTTCGCCCCGGTCACCGGCCGGTACCTGCGGCTGCGGGCGCTGACCGAGGCCGGCGGCCGCGGCCCGTGGACCAGCGCGGCGGAGATCACCGCCACGGGCAAGGCCACGCCGCTGCCCAGCAACGTCGAACTGGTCAACGGCGCGTCCTCCACCTGTGTGGACCTGCCGGGCAGTGCCACCACCCCCGGCACCCAGCCGACCCTCTACAGCTGCCACGGCGGCCCCAACCAGCGCTGGACCTTCCAGCCGAACGGCACCCTCACCGGTCTCAACGGCGTCTGCCTGGACGGCGGTTCGACCACCGTCGCCGTCCAGACCTGCGCTTCCGGCGCGGCCGCCCAGCAGTGGAAGCCCGGCAGCGGGAACACCGTCACCAACGGCACCCGCTGCCTGACCACCGCCGGGGCAGCCACCGCCAACGGCACCAAGCTCCAACTCGCCACCTGCGACGGGAGCGCGGCCCAGCGGTGGACCCCCACCCCGTGACGCCGCGCTGAGCCCTCCGCACCGACACCGGCCGGGCGGCCGCACCCCTTCCCCGGGTGCGGCCGTCCGGCCGGCCCGCACGCTCCTTCCCCCTCTTCCCCCAGGGAGTACGGAATGAAGCCGAGCACCATCCTGGGCCGTGCCCTCGCCGCCGCCCTGCTGACCACCGCCCTCTCCCCCGTCGCCGTGTCGGCGGCGGCCGAACCCGTCAACCCCGCGCCCGGCGTGGTCCCCGCCCTCCAGCAGTGGACCGGCGGCACCGGCCGGACCACCCTCACCGCCGCCACCCGGATCGTGATCCCCGCCGGGGCCACCCCCGCCGTCCAGTCGCTCGCCGAACAACTCTCGGCGGAGTCAGCCGAGTTGACCGGCCTCCGGCCCGCCGTGGCGACCGGCACTCCGGCCGCCGGTGACATCTCCCTGTCCGTCGACCCGGCGGCCGACTTCGGCGCGGCCAAGGCCGAACTGCGCCCGGAGGCCTACCGGTTGAGCGCCGGTGCCTCCGTGAGCATCGTCGGCGGCGGCGACAAGGGCCTCTACTACGGCACCCGGACGCTGCTCCAGGCCGTCCTCGGGTCGGCCGACCGGGCCAGCGTGCCGGTCGGCACCGCCGTCGACTACCCCGACTACGCGGTGCGCGGCTTCATGCTGGACGTCGGACGCCGGTACTACACCCCGGAGTTCATCAACTCCTACCTGCACTGGATGGGCTGGCTGAAGCTCAACACCCTCCAGCTCCACCTCAACGACAACGAGATCAGCCCGCCGAACGGCGACTGGTCCCAGGCGATCTCGGCCTTCCGCCTCAAGAGCACCAACCCCGCCTTCGCCGGCCTCGCCGACGCCCAGGGCTACACCCGCCAGGACTGGGACGGCTTCGAGTCCACCGCCGCCGCCAACGCCGTCACCCTGGTCCCCGAGATCGACGCCCCGGCCCACGCCCGCGCCTTCATCAAGTTCCGGCCGGGCCTCGGCCTCAACGGCGGCAACTCCGACCACCTCGACCTGTCCAAGCCCGCCACCACCGACTTCATGAAGAGCGTCTACGCCGAGTTCGCCCCGTGGTTCCGCGGCCCCGCCGTCCACATCGGCATCGACGAGTACCCGCGCGAGCTGACGGCCCAGTACAAGACCTACGTCAACGCCATCGCCCCGTACGTCCGTTCGCTCGGCAAGCAGGTCAACGCCTGGGGCAGCTTCACCGTGATGGGCGGCAGCGGAGCCGGCTACGACAAGGGCATGGCCATCAACAGCTGGAACAACGGCTGGTACGGCCCCAAGGCGGCCATCGCCGACGGCTACAAGGTCATCAACTCCAACGACGGCCTGCTCTACGTCGTGCCGTTCGCCGACTACTACCACCCGCAGGGCCTCGACGGGCAGTCCATCTTCAGCAGTTGGGCCCCCAGCGTCTTCGGCGGCGGCCAGGACCTGCCGGCCCAGGACCCGAACCTGCTCGGCGCCATGCCCGCCGTCTGGAACGACAAGGTCCGGCTGAGCTACACCGAACTCCAGACCCACACCCTGATCGAGAAGAGCTTCGCCGCCCTCGCCCAGAAGATGTGGTCCCCCACTGCCGGGGGCAGCGACTACACCGCCTTCCTCACCAAGGTCGCCACCGTCGGCCAGGGCCCCGGCACCGCCTACCTCCCCGACACCGTCACCAGGCCCACCGGCACCCCGGGCGACCTGGCCTTCCAACGGCCCGTCACCGCGTCCTCCACCGAGACCGCTGCCTTCCCGGCCTCCTACGCCGTCGACGGCAACGCCACCACCCGCTGGGCCAGCCAGTACAGCAACGACCAGTGGATCCAGGTCGACCTCGGCTCGCCCCAGCGGATCGGCTCCGTCCGGCTCGCCTGGGAGGCCGCGTACGGCAGGGACTACGACCTCCAGACCTCCACCGACGGCACCACCTGGACCACCGTCGCCCAACGCCGCGGCCGCACCACCGCCGGCACCGACACGCTCACCTTCACACCCACCACCGCCCGTTTCGTGCGGATGCAGGGCATCACCCGCGGCACCACCTACGGCTACTCCCTCTACTCCCTGGAGGTCTTCGCCGCCGACCTGGCCTTCCAACGGCCGGTGACCGCCTCCTCCACCGAGACGGCCGCCTTCCCGGCCTCCTACGCCGTCGACGGCAACGCCACCACCCGCTGGGCCAGCCAGTACAGCGACAGCCAGTGGCTCCAGGTCGACCTCGGCACCCCCACCGCCTACGGCACCGTCCGGCTCGCCTGGGAGGCCGCCTACGGCAAGGACTACGACCTCCAGACCTCCACCGACGGCACCACCTGGACCACCCTCGCCCAACGCCGCGGCCGCACCACCGCCGGCACCGACACCCTCACCTTCACCCCCACCACCGCCCGCTACCTGCGTCTCCAGGGCATCACCCGCGGCACCACCTACGGCTACTCCCTCTACTCCCTGGAGGTGTCGGCCTGACAGGATGGCCCGGGGCGGCGGGAGGGCCGCCGGCGACGACAGCAGAGGACCCGAGTACGACATGACCACCGAAGCACCGAAGCCCCTGCTGCTGCCCGACGGCCGCCCCGCCGCCCACGCCTGGACCCTGGACCCGACGCTCCGTCACCTCAACCACGGCTCCTTCGGCGCCGTCCCGCTCGCCGCGCAGCAGGAGCAGCAGCGGCTGCGGGAGGAGATGGAGCGGGCCCCGGTGGTGTGGTTCCCCGGGCTGGCGGGGCGGGTCGCGGCGGCCCGGGCGGAGGTGGCCGGCTTCCTGCGGGTCCCGGCGCGGGACCTGGCCCTGGTGCCGAACGCGAGTGCTGGTGCCAGCGTCGTCTTCGGCAGTCTCCCGCACCGGGCGGGCGGCGAGGTACTGGTCACCGACCACGGCTACGGGGCGGTGACCATGGGTGCCGAGCGCCTGGCCCGCCGTTGGGGCGGGCGCGTGCGCACGGCGCACGTACCGCTGCACGCCGGAGCCGAGGAGGCCGCCGCCGCGGTCCTGGCCTCGGTCACCGACCGCACCGCGCTGCTCGTCCTCGACCACATCACCTCCGCCACCGCCCGGCGCCTGCCGGTGGACCTGATCGGCGCGGCCGCCCGGGCGGCGGGCATCCCGCTGCTCATCGACGGGGCGCACGTGCCGGGTCTGATCGAGGACCCGCTGGCCGGGCTGGAGTTCGACGCCTGGGTGGGCAACCTGCACAAGTTCGGGTGCGCCCCGCGCGGGGCCTCGGCTCTGGTGGTCCGCAGTGAACTCCGGGACGAGCTCTACCCGTTGATCGACTCCTGGGGCGCGCAGGAGCCCTTCCCCGAACGCTTCGACACCCAGGGGACGCTGGACGCCACCAGCTACCTGGCCGCCCCGGCCGCCCTGGACTTCGTCGAACGGACCTGGGGCTGGGCCACCGTCCGCACCTACCTCTCCGACCTGGCCGACCACGCCGAACACGTCATCGGCCGGGCCTTCGCCGATCTGACCGGCGAGAGCGCCACCGCCGCGGTCGGCATGCCGGTGAACGCCCTACGCCTGGTCCGCCTCCCCGACGGCCTGGCCGGCACCCGCCTGCAGGCCGACGCCCTCCGCGACCGGGTCGCCACCGAACTCGGCGTCGAGGCCGCCTTCACCAGCTTCGGCGGCACCGGCTACTTCCGGCTCTCCACCCACGCCTACAACACCGCCGCCGACTACGAGGACTTCGCCGAACGCTGCGTCCCCGTCCTCGCGGACTGGGCCCGGCGGGCGCGGAACGCCCGCTAGAGCCGGACCGGCAGCGCCGTCAGTCCGCGGAACAGCCGGGAGTGACGCCAGGTCAGGTCCTCGGTGGGCACGGCGAGCCGCAGGGTGGGGAAGCGCTCCAGCAGGACCCGCAGGGTGATCTCCACCTCGGCGTGGGCCAGCGGTGCGCCCAGGCAGCGGTGGGCGCCGTGGCCGAAGCTCAGATGCGCGGCGGCGTCCGGCCGGGCGAGGTCCAGCCGGTCGGGGTCGGCGAAGCGGGCCGGGTCGCGGTTGGCGGCGCCCGGGCAGACGAAGACCGGGGTGCCGGCCGGGACGGGGGTCGCGTCCGCGCCGAGGGTGGTGGCGGCCGGGGCCCAGCGCCAGGTGGCGATGGAGACCGGGGCGTCGTAGCGCAGCAGTTCGTCGACGGCGGCGGGGACGCGGCCCGGGTCCGCGAGCAGCTCGGCCCAGGCCTCCGGGTGGCGCAGCAGCGCGAGCACGCCGTTGCCGATCGCGGCGGTGGTGGTCTCGTGGCCGGCCACCAGCAGCAGGACGGCGAGGGAGAGCAGCTCGTGCTCGTCCAGCGGGGCGTCCTCGCCGTCGCGGGCGGCGATCAGTTCGGAGATCAGCGCGCCGTCGGGGGCGGTGCGCTTGGCGGCGATCAGCTCGGCCATGTACGCGGACAGCGCGTGCGAGGCGGCGTCGATCCGGGTGTGGTCCCCGGTGACGAACAGCTCCGCCGACCAGACGCCGATCGCCCGCCGGTCCCGCTGCGGGACGCCGAGCAGCTCGCAGATGACGGTGACCGGCAGCGGGGCGGCCAGGCCCTCCACCAGGTCGACCTCCTGCCCCGGCTCCCAGTCGGCGGTCAGCTGCCGGGCCAGCGCCTCGATCGCGGGGCGGAGCCGGTTGACGGTGGCGGTGGTGAACGCCCGGGTGACCAGGCGGCGCAGGCGGGTGTGCTCGGGCGGGTCGGTGGTGAGCATGTTGCGCGCGATGGCGGGGTGCAGGGCGCGGTCGGAGTCCTTGTCCGCGAAGTACGCCCCGGTGTCCTTGGACAGGGCCGTACCGGCGAGCGCCTGCCGCGCCTCCTGATGCCCCGTCACCACGACCGCCCCGTCCGGCGCCCCCGCGAACGGGATCGGGAGGACCGGCGCCTTCGCGCGCAGCGCGGCGTAGTACGGGTACCGGTCGCGGTAGAAGGCCGGGTCGTTCAGCACCATGCGTCCGTCCGTCCCCCTCGGCGTCCCGGGCAGCACCGATCGTATCCCCCCGGGTTCCCGCCGCGTTCGATCCGTCGACGCCCCGGCGCGGCAGACTGCCCGGAAAACCCGGTGGCGACAGCTCTCCGGATCCTTATGATCACCGGATGATCGAAGGCACGTTGGTACGACTGCGGGCGCCGCGCGCCGAGGACGTGGACGCCCACGTTCGGTGGCGCAACGACCCGGAGGTGGTGCACTGGGCCACCGGTGGCGACCCGCATTTCGGGCCGATCACGCGGGAGTCCATGGAGCGCTTCCACGACGGCAGGCTCCGTCAGGACCCGCGCACGGAGGCCACGTTCACGGTGGTGGAGTTGGCCGCTGAGCGTGTGATCGGCAGCATCGGCTACCGCGACCTCGACCCGTTCGCGGGGCGGGCCACCGTGGGGATCCTCATCGGCGAGCGTGACCGCTGGGGCGGCGGGTACGGCTCCCAGGCGCTGAACCTGCTGCTGGGGCACCTGTTCGGGTCGTGCCGGCTGCGGCGGGTCGAGCTGGACACCTGGAGCGGCAACGAACGTGCCGTCCGGGCCTTCCGCAAGGCCGGCTTCGTCGAGGAGGGGCGGCGGCGCGAGAGCGTGCGGGTGGGCGAGCGCTGGTACGACAGCGTCCTCTTCGGGCTGCTCGACCACGAGTGGGCGGCGCACCGCGCCGCCTCGTAGCGGCCGCTCCCGGCCGGAGGTCGCCCCTCGGTCGCGGTCGGGCCGTCGCTCCTCGGGCCGGCTCCCGGTGGCGGAAGCGTCGGGAACGGCCCGAGGAGCGAGGTGGCGGTGAGGCCGCGTCAGGCGGCGTCGATGCCGTGGGCGGCGATCAGGTGGGCGCTGCCGTCGACCAGGCGGTAGGAGAGGCCGACCACGGCGAGGCGGCCGGCGGCGATGGCGTCGGCGAGGATGCGGGAGCGGTCGACCAGCAGGTCGACGGTCTGGCGGATGTGCTCGGCTATGAACTCGCCGTCCTCGGTGTGGCCGGCCGCGCGGGCGGTGAGCACGCTGGGCGTGACGCGCTCGATCACGTCGCGGACGAAGCCCGGGGCCCGGGTGCCCGCCTCGACGGCGGCCCGGGTGGCGGCCACCGCGCCGCAGGAGTCGTGGCCGAGCACGACCACCAGCGGGGCGCCGAGCACGGCCACGCCGTACTCGATGCTGCCCAGCACCTCGGGGCCGACCACCTGGCCGGCCGTGCGGACCACGAAGAGGTCCCCGAGGCCGCGGTCGAAGATGATCTCGGCGGCGAGGCGGGAGTCGGCGCAGCCGAACATCACCGCGAAGGGGTTCTGCTCGGGGGCGGTCTCGGTGCGGCGGGCGGCGTCCTGGTTGGGGTGCTCGGGCTCGCCGGTGACGAACCGTTGGTTCCCGGACATCAGCATCGCGAAGGCGTCGGCGGGGGTGGTGGGGAGCGTGGTCGACATGACCGCAGCCTACGGCGCGGATCGGACGCGTGATCGAACGGGTCCGCCAGTCGGGCAGGATGACGGCGTGAACGGGCGTGGAGAGGGGCGTGGGGTGGCGCGGTACGCGTTGGTGGGGTGGGACCGGAGCGAGGTCTGGGGCACCTGCGAGGAGGTGACCGGACTGTCCGGGGAGGACCGGCGCGAGACGTACGAGCTCTTCGGCTGGGTCCCGGAGCAGGGCACGGCGGCGGGCTGGCTCGGCGACCGGGTCTGGCTGGTGCCACAGGGCCCCGGCGCCCCGGACCCCGAGCACCACGACCCGTGGCTGCTGGAGGACGTGCTGAGCCTCGGCGGGCGCGCCGGGGCCCTGGCGGTCTCCGCCACGGACGGGTACCTGACCCCGCCCGAGGACCACGAGGGCCCCGTCCGGCTCACCGACGGGCACCGGTGGCTCGGCTCCTGCGCGGGCTTCACCCGGATCGTCCCCGCCGAGGAACCGCGATCCCCCGTGGTGCTGCGGGGGCTGGCCCCGGGTGCAGGGCTGCGGGCCGCCCTGGCGAAGGGGACCCGGCGGGCGCTCCACCTGGACGAGACGTACCTGGAGATCCGCGACGACCGCGGCGAACTGCTGACGGACCGTCTGATGTGGGCCACCGTCACCGCGTGGCATCCGTCCGCCGCCGGGCCGGGGCTCATCGACCTGGAGCTGGACGGCGGCGACTTCGAGCCGCTGCCCGAGCACGCCCGGCCGCTCCTGGAGCGCTGGTTCACCGGCCCGCCGGCCACCCCCGGCACCTGGGTCGGCCTCGGCCCCAGGGAGCGGCAGGCCTGGCTCGACCTCGTCCGCGAGCGCGGCTGCCGGATCCACCACCACCCCCGCCCACCCGGCCGGGCCTACGAGCTCGACGGCCGCCACGTCACCGACGCGACCTCGCTGTACCTCGCCCTCGGCGAGGCGGTGAACGGCCCGGGCGGCTACTTCGGCGCCAACACGGCCGCCGTCGACGACTGCCTCTGCGGCTCCTTCGGGCACACCTCTCCCGCCACCCTGACCTGGCACTCCTCCGCGACCGCCCGCGAGCACCTGGCGGCGGAGCTGGACTCGGACGGAACGCGGTACGACCTCTTCGCCGTGATCCTCGAGATCATGGCCAAGCACCGGGTGGCCGTCACCCTCGCCTGAACGGACACCCCGTCGGACGAGGGTGAGCTCGGGGCGTCGGCGGTCAGCGGCGGGCGGTCGACAGGACGAGGAGGAACTGGCCGCCGCCCGGTTCGACGGTGGTGGTCAAGGGGAGCTCGGGGGTGAGGCGGGTGAGGCGGTCGGCCAGCCAGTCGGCGGCCTGCTCGGCGTCCTTGCGGGTGGGGCAGCGGCCGACCACTTCGCGGCCGCCCTTGCGTTCCAGCCGGGCGGTCACGGCGATCAGCGCGGCGGGTTCGGAGACGTAGAGGTGGTCGGGCCAGGCGATCTCCACCTTGACCGCGCCCTTGCGGGTGTTGCAGCCGCGGTGGGCGAGCCGTTCGGGGATCTTGGCCTTGCGGTCGGCGGTGCGGCTGTCGACGCTGGGACCGCGGGGGTCGTTCACGGACATGTCGGGGTCGACCGGCTCGTCGCACACCCAGCACCGCCAGCCGTCGCGCTCGGCCACGTCGTCAAGAAGAGTCACCCGGGTAAAGCTAGCCTGCCCCGACGCCGTCCGGCCCACCGGGACCCGGCGCGATCGCGAGTCCTTGGGCGCCGGCGCCCGGCGGTGACGGTCGGCTCGGGGACGGAGACCTAGGGGCTGTCTCCTTGGTGGGGCCGGGTCCGCGCCGCCGGGGCACGCACCTCGCCGGCTTCTCGTCAGTCGCCGATGCTCCGCATGGACTCCCTCCTCGGCGCCGCCGAGGCACGCACCCCAACGACGCGGCCTGATCCGACCCCACCAAGGAGACAACCCCTGGGCCTCCTCCGTCGTCGTGCGCTGCGGTCCGACCGAGATCGAGCAGCTCGTCATGTCGCCCCCGGGTGGATCGGTGCGATCACCGTAGCGGTCAGGGGCCCCGGTCAGCCGAGGTCGGCCAGGACTTCGCGGGCGGCGCGGGCGCCGGAGGCGAGGGCGCCCTGGACGGAGGCGGTGGCGCGGTGGTCGCCGCAGAGGTGGACGCCCGGGGAGTGGCGGGTGGGGCGGGTCAGGGGGTGCGGGGCGGGCATGGCGGGGAGGGCGTAGGGGATGCGGTGGGCGGCCAGGAGGTGCCAGTCGGAGGTGTCGGTGGCGTAGAGGACGGCGAGGCGGCGGCGGACCGCCGCTTCGTCGGCGGCGGTGCCGAGGACGGAGGTGGTGACGAGGTGGCGGCCACGCGGGGCGTACTCGGGGGCGACCTGGGAGAGGACCACGGAGTTGAGGAGCTGCCGGCCGGCGTCCACGACCAGGGTGGGTTCGGCGAGCGGCGGGCGGGTTGCGGCGTGGTGGAAGGTGGTGACCGACCGGGCCTCGGGGACGGGGAGGCCGGGGAGCAGGGTGGCGGCCGTGACGGGGTCGGTGGCGACCACGACCGTGGTGCAGGGGATCTCCTGACCGTCCGTCAGGGTGACGGCGCCGGGTGCGAGGGAGGCCACCGGGGAGTCGAGGCGGAGGGTGCCGGGCGGGAGGCGGGAGGCGAGCTGTTCGGGGACGGCCTGGATGCCGGCGGCGGGGAGGGCGAGGGTGCCGCGCAGCATGCTGCGCCAGTAGAGGTGGAACACCCGGCTGGAGGTGGTGAGTCGGTCCTCCAGGAAGATCCCGGCGAGGAACGGCCGCAGGACGTGGTCGATGACCGGCTCGGAGATCCCGGCCGCGAGCAGGGCCGAGGCCGTGGTGCGGTCGGGGGCGCCGCGCAGGCGGGCGGCCGGGGTGAGGAGGTCGCGGGCGCTGAGCAGTCCGAGGGCGGCGGCGTCCCGCCGTGGGGCGAGCCGGCCGGTGAGCAGGTCGCCGCACCGGGCGGGGCTGCGCAGCGGGTGGGCGAAGCGCCGCCGTCCGAGGGAGCCGGCCAGCAGGAAGCCGGGGGTGAACGGCCGCAGGTCCAGCGCCCGGGTGTCGACGCGTGAACGCACCTGCGGGTAGCCGGTGTTGAAGACCTGGAAGCCCCGGTCGAGGAGGAAGCCGTCGACCCGGTCGGTGCGCATCCGGCCGCCGACGGCGTCGGAGGCCTCCAGCAGCAGGACGCTGCGCCCGGCGGCGGTCAGGTCGGCGGCGCAGGCGAGACCGGCCAGGCCGGCGCCGATCACCACGACGTCGGGGCGGCGGGGGGCGGGAGTCATCGGTGGCTCCTCCGTGGTCAGTCGAGGGCGCGGGCGTGGCGGAAGCGGGCGCCGAGGGAGTCCGGGGCGACGATCGGGGCGGGGTAGTCGGGGGCCCGGTCCCGGTCCAGGCTCCACGGCTGGTGGACGGCCGGGCCGGGGACGTCGGCGAGTTCGGGGATCCAGCGGCGGACGTACGCGCCGTCGGGGTCGTAACGGAGCGCCTGGCGCAGGGGGTTGAGCAGGCGGTTGGGGCGGGTGTCGGTGCCGGTGCCCGCGACCCACTGCCAGTTGAGCTGGTTGTTGGCCACGTCGCCGTCGACCAGCAGGGAGAGGAAGTGCCGGGCGCCGGTCCGCCAGTCCAGGTAGAGGGACTTGGCCAGGAAGCTCGCGGTCAGCAGGCGGGCGCGGTTGTGCATCCAGCCCTCGTGGAGGAGTTGGCGCATGCCGGCGTCGACGATCGGGTAGCCGGTGCGGCCCTGCCGCCAGGCCTCGGCCTCGGCCTCGTCGTGGTGCCAGTGGTCGCTGCGGCTGCGGTAGTCCTGGTGGGCGACGGCGGGCCGGGCGGCGAGCACCTGGTGGTGGAAGTCGCGCCAGGCCAGCTGCCGGACGAAGGCCTCGGCGCCCTCGCCGCCGTGGGCGGTGGCGTGGGTGGCGAGCTCGTTGGCGGAGAGGCAGCCGAAGTGGAGGTACGGGGAGAGCCGGGAGGTGCCGTCGTCGGCGAGGGCGTCGTGGAGCTCGGCGTAGGCGTCCGGGTCCCAGCGCCTCCAGTGGCGGCGGGCGGCGCTCTCGCCGCCGGGGGGCAGGGCGGGTGACGTGCCGTCAGCGGTGGGCAGGCGTTCGCCGGTGACGGCGCGCGGGGTGTGCAGCGCGCGGGGTGCGGCGAGGACCTTGCGGCGGGGGGCCTGCTGCCAGGCGCGGTGGTACGGGGTGAAGACGGCGTAGTGGTCCTTGCCCGCCGGGGTGACCTCGCCGGGCGGGACGACGGTCAGCGAGGCGTCGTGCACCCGGAGCCGGTCGCCGAGCAGTTCGCGCAGGCGGGTCTCACGGCGGTGGGCGAAGGCACTGACGCCGGCGGCCACGTGGACGGCGGTGGCGCCCGTCTCCTCGGCCACCCGGGCGGCCTGCTCGGCCGGGTCGCCGTGGCGCAGGACCAGTCGGGAGCCGCGGCTGCGCAGTCCGGTGTCGAGGTCGGCGAGGCAGTCGGCGAGGAACGCCTGCCGGTTGGGGGCGGCGAAGCCGGCCGTCTCGACGGCCGGGTCCAGGACGAACAGCGGGACGACCTGGCGGCCGGCCTCGGCGGCGGCGTGCAGGACGGGGTTGTCGTGCAGCCGCAGGTCCTGGGTGAACAGGGCGATGGAGACGGTCATCGATGGTTCCCGGGTCGGTGCGAACGGTTCGTGCGCGGAAGCCACTGGTGGTCCGCAGCCTAGGTTTCGGAGCCGACGCGATCCCGGATTGCTGCGGGCCGGACCGGATTGCGGCGGGCGGGACAGCATTGCGGCGGGCGGGACCGGGGTGTCCCCGGCGGACCCCGGGCCCGCCCGCCGCGGGAATCAGGCCGACTCGGTGGGCAGGCCCGCCTCCACCCAGTCCTGGATGCCCTCGCGGTACTTGCGGACGTCGGTGTAGCCGAGGGCGGTCAGCCGGTCGGCGACCTGGCCGCTGTTGGGGCAGGCGGTGTTGGAGCAGTAGGTGACGATCGCGGCGGTGCGGTCGGGCAGCACGGTGGCGGCGTGGGCGTCCACCTCGCCCGGCGTCAGGGCGAGCGCGCCGGGCAGGTGCTGCTGGGCGTGGTACTGGCCGCCGAGGGTGTCGACGACGGTGACGGTGCGGGCCTCGATGGCCGCGGCCAGCTCGTCACGGGTGATGAGTGCGGTCATGGCAGTGCCTCCTGCAGAGAATCGGACTACAGTCCTCTTGTGGCTCACGACATTAACGGACCGCAGTCCGCTTCCGCAACGCCCCTGGAACTCCTGCGCACACCCCCGCCCAAGGAGCGCGCCGACGCCGCCCGCAACCGGGCCGCCGTACTGGAGGCCGCCGCCCGGCTGTTCGCCGAGCACGGCGTCGAGGCGGTCTCGATGGACCAGGTGGCGGCCGCGGCCGGCGTCGGCAAGGGGACGCTCTTCCGTCGCTTCGGCGACAAGTCGGGCCTGGCGGCCGCCCTGCTCGACGCCCGGGAGCGGGTCCTCCAGGAGGCCGTCCTCCAGGGACCGCCCCCGCTCGGCCCCGGCACCCCGGGGGCGCCCGCCGCCGAACGGCTCACGGCCTTCCTCTCCGCCTACCTGGACTACCTGCTCGACCACCTCGCCCTGGTCCGGATGTCCGAGACCGCCTCCCCCGGCGCCCGCTACCGCATCGGCGCCTACCGCTTCTGGCACCGCCACGTCGCGCTCCTGCTCTCCGGCACGCCCGACCCGGAGGCCACCGCCCACGCCCTGCTCGCCCCGCTGGCGGCCGACCAGGTCTCCGCACTGCTCCCGGAACTGGGGCCGGAGCGGATCCGCGCGGCGGCGCTCCGGCTGGCCCGCTCGGCACTCTGACGGACCGTCGGAGCGGCCGCTGCCACCGGCCGGGCCCGCGGCCCACGGCGCGCCGTCGGACGGCGGGAAACCGGGTGCGGCCCGGCCCGGCGGCCAGAATGCCGGGTGGGCACGGTCGCCACGTCGGCCGCGGAACAGGAGCCGGACCATGGGATGGACGCTGGTCGCCGTACTCGGCGTGATCAGCATCGTCGCGGTGTCGGCCGCCTCGCGGCGGATCGGGGTCGCGGCACCGCTCTCCCTGGTGGTGGTCGGGACGGCGCTCAGCTTCCTGCCGGCGGTGCCGCACGTGGAGGTGGAGCCCGACCTGGTGCTGACCGTGGTGCTGCCGCCGCTGCTGTACGCCTCCGCCGTCCACATGCCGGCCGTCGACTTCCGGCGGGACCTCAAGGCGATCCTGCGCCTGGCGGTGCTGCTGGTGGTCGTCACCACGCTCTGCTCGGGCTACCTGTTCGCCTGGCTGCTGCCCGGGCTCGGGCTGGCCGCCGCCTTCGCGCTCGGGGCGATCGTCAGCCCCACCGACGCGGTGGCCGCGACCTCGATCGGCAAGCGGCTCGGACTGCCGACCCGGCTCACCACCATCCTGGAGGGCGAGGGCCTGGTCAACGACGCCAGCGCGCTGGTGCTGCTCGGCTCGGCGGTGGCGGCGATGACCTCGACCGTCCACCTGTGGAAGGTCGGGGTCGACTTCGTGCTCTCGGTGGTGGTGGCGAGCGTGATCGGGGTGCTGGTCGGTCTGCTCACGGTGCTGGTGCGCGGGCGGCTGCACGACACCGTCCTGAACACCGCGCTCTCCTTCGTGGTGCCGTTCCTGGCCTTCCTGCCCGCCGAGGAGCTCGGCGCCTCGGGCGTGCTGGCCGTCGTGGTGACCGGCCTGGTCAGCGGACACCTGAGCCCCCGCTTCCTGCGCGCCCGCGACCGCCTCGCGGAGGACGTCAACTGGCAGACCATCGCCTTCCTGCTGGAGAGCTCGGTCTTCCTGCTGATGGGGCTCCAACTCCGCACCCTGGTCGACCAGGCCGAGGACGCCGGGCAGAACGTCGCGCACGCGGTCGGCATCGGGCTGCTGGCCTCGCTGCTGGCCATCGCGATCCGGATGCTGTTCGTGGCGCCGCTGGTCGCCTCGCTGCGCCGCGACGCGGACAAGGCGGTGGACTTCCGGACCCGGCTGGACGACCTGGCCGACCGGCTCGACACCGGGCAGGAGCTGCCCCGGCGGTTCCGGAACACCGACCCCGAACGGCTGGAGGGGCGGATCGAACACGGCCGCAACGACGCCGAGTTCAGGATCAACGAGAGGTTCGGCTGGCGCGGTGGGACGGTCATCGCCTGGTCCGGCATGCGCGGCGCCGTCACCGTCGCCGCCGCCCAGAGCCTGCCGGGCGACACCCCCTACCGGCCGCAGCTGCTGCTGATCGCCTTCACCGTGGCCGGCACCACCCTGCTGCTCCAGGGGCTGACGCTGCCCCGGGTGATCCGCGCCCTGAAGCTCCCCGGGGACGACGAGGCAGCCGACCGCGCCGCCTTCGGCGAGCTGTACGCCGACCTCTCCGCCCGGGTGGCCGAGACCCTCGCCGACCCCGACCTCGTCATGCCCGACGGCACCCCGTACGACCCGGTCGTCCTCGACCAGGCCCGCGCCTGGACCGCCACCCGCCACAAACGCCCCGCGCTCGGCGCGGTCGCCGAGGGCGTCGACCCGCGCGAGCAGTACCGCACGCTGCTGCTCGCCGCCGCCTCCGCCCAGCAGGACGCCCTGCTGACCATCCGCACCGCCGGCACCTACAACTCCCGCGTGCTGGCCCGCGCCCAAACCATGATCGACAACGAGCTCGCCCGCTTCCAGGACCCCGAGGGCTGACATACCGTCGACAGCGGGTGAAAACGGTCGATCGACCACGATTCCCTACGAATTACCAGGAAATAAAAAATGCTCCCAGAATTCTCCCAGGTTCCCTTCGGGAAATCCTCCCCCCCGAAGATCGTGTTACGGTGAGCCATCCACTCATCCCCCGGAGTGTCATCTCGTGTTCGTTCGCCGTTCCCTCACCGGCCCGCTCCGACGTCCGTTCGCCGGATTCCTCGGCCACCGGGATCCCACCGCCGAGCAGCAGGCCACCGTTCCCGCCCCCAGGTCCGAGGACGCCGCTCCGGATTACGCGGCGGTGCTGGCCCCGACGCGGACGGCGGAGGAGGAACGGCTGCTGCGCTCCCTGCCCGGGATTGTCCGACACACGGGTCAACTCGCGGAGACGGTACCGGGATTGCCGCCGACGGTGCGGCGGGACGGGAACCTCGCGGAGGTCGCCGACGTGCTCGCCGCCGCGGGCGTGGCGCACGGGATCGTTCCCGACGGTCCGGAGCACCACCGGCTGGCGATCGGCCCCGGTGACCGGACCGCGGTGCTCGCGGCCGTGGCCGGGGCGTTCGCGGGGCAGGCGGTCTACGCCGATCTCCTGGAGCACGGCCGGACCCTGGCCACGGTGCCGGCCGCCCTGCTGCCCGAGGCCGTGGCCGCCCTCGAGACGGCCGCGTCCATACCCGCGTCCGAGGACGGCGCTGACGCCCCGTCGCACGCGCCGGAGACGGTGGACCGCGTCAAGGGCATCCGGGTCTACCGGCCGGCCGTGGTCGGCGGTCGGCTGTACGGGGCGGACCTGGGCTGCGACGTGGAGTTCTGGGACTCCGCCGCCCCCTCCCCCGGCGCCATCGCCTCCATCGGCCAGACGCCGTTCGGCTGGTGGCTGCCCTCGCTGGCGGCCGACGCCACCACCACCATCGGCGGCCGCGACTACCCGCTGGTCGACGCCTTCGCCGCCACCTTCCCCGACGACATCGACTTCCCCGTCGACGTGGTGGTCACCTGGGTCGACGGCAGCGACCCCGCCTGGCGCGAACGCCGCGACCACGCCCGGCAGGCCCAGGGCCACCGGGCACCGATGGCCGACGACGGCGAGCAGCGCTACCGGAGCCGCGACGAACTCCGGTACTGCCTGCGCTCGATAGCCGCCCACGCACCCTGGGTGCGGCACGTCTTCCTGGTCACCGACGACCAGGTCCCGGCCTGGCTCGACACCGCGGCGCCCGGTCTGACCGTCGTCCCGCACCGCGAGCTCTTCGCCGGCACCGGTGCCGGCCCGGTCTTCAACTCGCACGCCATAGAGACCCGACTGCATACGATCGACGGCCTGGCCGAGCACTTCCTCTACCTCAACGACGACATGCTGCTGGGCCGGCCGCTGACGCCCCAGCAGTTCTTCCTCGGCAGCGGCGTGCCGCGCTACTTCCCCGACAGCCGGATCATCCCGCCCGGGGAGATCGCCTCCGAGGACGGCGACCGCGGCGACGCGGTCTACGTGGCCGCCCAGTACACCACCCGCACCGCGCTCGCCCGCGCCACCGGCCGCACCTACCCCCACACCCTGAAGCACGCCCCCTACCCGCAGCGGCGCAGCGTCCTGGCCGAGACCGGCGAACGCTTCGCCGAGGCCCTCGCCGCCACCACCGCCTCGCCGTTCCGTTCCGGCTCCGACCTGGCCCCGATCACCCTGGCCACCCACTACGCGCACGCCACCGGCCGCGCGGTCGAGAGCCAGTTGGTGGACGGCTACTTCAGCATCGACAGCAGCGAGGACCTCGCGCAGCTGGAGGAACTGCACCGGCACCGCTGGGCCGACGTGATCTGCCTGGCCGACACCGTCCGCGACCACCTGCCCGTGGAGCAGCAGGACCGCGCCCTGGCCGACTTCCTCCAGACCTACTTCCCCGCGCCCAGCCCGTACGAGCTGCCCGGTGCCGCCGCACCGGACGAGGCCGCGCAGGACGCGGACGCCGACGCGGAGACGGGCGCGCGGGAAGCCGCCCACGTGTAGCCCCGCCCGCGTCGGGCTGACGGAGCGTCAGCGGGGCGCATGGCAGCGGGGATCCGGGGCAGGCGGGCACCGACGGCACTCCCGCGCCCACGGACAAGGAGCGATCCGATGAACCGGCCGATCCCCGCACAGCTCTCCACCGCCGAACTCACCGCCGAGGCGGCCGACCTGGTCCGCGCCGCCGGGCTGGCCGCGCAGCCCGGCGGCGCACCGGGTCTGATCCACCCCACCGACGCCGCCGCCGCGGTCAACGCCTTGGCGGGGCTGACCGCGCGCCTGCCCGACCTGCTCGACCAGGTGGGCACGTTCCTCAGCAGCGAGCAGGCCACCGGCCGGATCGGCACCCCGCTGGCGGAGGACTTCGACGGGGTCCGGCTGGCGCGGGACGCCCGCGAGCACCTCTACGAGGCCGGCCGTACCGCCGCGCTGCTCGCGGAGTCGCTGGCGGCGGCCGCCACCGCCCTGGCTCCGCTAGGGCAGACCCGCACGGCCGGCGGCCCGACCACGCCGCACGTCTGACGGCGCCGCACCTCTGGCGGCGCCGCGCCCTGACACCGGGATGACGGCAACTGTCGGTGGGATGTCAGCGGCCTGCCGGTGGGGCCCGGCACCTTCGGAAGGGACGGCGGCCCGGATCCACCGGGCGGCCCGGCCTCGAAGGAGTCACCGTGCACGACACCCACGTCACGATCATCGGCGCCGGACTCGGCGGCCTCGCGCTGGCCCGCGTCCTGCACGTCCACGGCATCCCCGCCACCGTCTACGAGGCGGAGTCCTCGCCCGCCGAGCGGGCCCAGGGCGGGCTGCTGGACATCCATGACTACAACGGCCAACTGGCGATCCGGGCAGCCGGGTTGACGGAGGAGTTCGAGAAGATCGTGCTCCCCGGCCGGCAGGCGCTGCGCGTGCTCGCGACCGACGGCACCGTCCTGCTGGACAAGCCCGACGACGGCAGCGGCGGCCGCCCCGAGGTGGAGCGCGGCGAGCTGCGCCGGATCCTGCTGGAGTCGCTCCCGCCCGGCACCGTCCGCTGGGGCCGCAAGGTCGCCACCGCCCGCGCGCTGGGCGGCGGCCGCCACGAGGTGGCCTTCGCCGACGGCGCGAGCGTCACCACCGGTCTGCTGGTCGGCGCGGACGGCGCCTGGTCGCGGGTGCGGCCACTGCTCTCGGACGCGGTGCCGCAGTACTCCGGGACCTCCTCGGTGGAGACCCACCTGTACGAGGCGGACACCCGGTGCCCGGCCGGCGCGGCGGCGGTCGGCGGCGGGTCGATGATCGTGCCCGGCGAGGGGCAGGAGCTGTTCGCCCACCGGGCGGCGGGCGGCACGCTGCACGTCTACGCGCTGCTGACCCGCCCTCAGGAGTGGTTCGAGGCGGTCGACTTCGCCGAGCCGGCCGCCGCCCGGCGGCGGATCGCGGCCGAGTACGCGGACTGGGCCCCCGCCCTGGCCGCGCTGGTGGCGGAGGGCGACAGCGCGCCCGTGCTGCGCCCGCACTTCGGCCTGCCGGGCGACCACCGGTGGGAGCGCATTCCCGGGGTGACGCTGCTCGGCGACGCCGCCCACCTCCAGCCGCCGAACGGCGAGGGCGCCAACCTCGCCCTGCTGGACGGCGCCGAGCTCGGCCTCGCGATCGCCGCCCACCCGGGCGAGCCGGAGGCCGCGCTGGCCGCCTACGAGCAGGAGATGTTCGTCCACAGCGCCGAGGTCGCCGCCGCGGAGCACGTCGGCGCGGACGACCTCGAGGGCTTCGCGGCGGCGCTCGGAGCGGCGTAGCCTGCGGCAGCGACGGGCGGCAGGCGGCGGCGTGCGCCAGCGACTGGCAACAGCCGAGAAGCGGCACGCGCCAGCGACCGACCGCAGGCACCAGCGCCGAACGGCACGCGCCAGCTACAGGCGGCAGGCGGGATGCGGCGGCTGGCGGCTGGCGGCTGGCGGCTGGCGGCTGGCGGACAGTGCAACCGCCTGTCACCCTGCCGCGCCTGGCGTACCGTCAGCCGCCCGCGAGGGGGGCGGGCCGCTCGGCGGTTCGGGGTCCGGAACACGCCTGAAGCACCTCCGCGGCGACCAGCCTGTGGCAGCCCTTGCCCGTGAGCGGGGCCCCGGCCTGCGGTGTCCAGCCCTCGAACGCCCCCGGCCTCACCCGCCCGAGCCGCCGTCAGCCGCCCGCCAGCGGGAGGCCCTGGGTCCGCATGGACTCGACCGTCGCGTCCTGGACCGTGCGCAGCGCTCCGCTCAGCGGCGTCCGGTTCTTGAGTGCCTTGGGCAGCTCCGCGGTGAGCGACTTGGAGGTGGCGGCCATCGCCGGGCCCCAGCGCCAGCGGGAGCTGCCCGAGGCGCCGAGTTGGCGGAAGACGTCGCCGATGACCTGGCCGCCGAAGTAGGGGCTGGGGGCGTTGAGGGCGGGGAGGGTGTCGGTGGCCACGGCCGCCGGGTAGATGCGGGCCTTCTCCACCAGGATGTCCAGGGCCTTGCGGTCGGTGCCGAGCCAGGCCGCGAAGTCGGCGGCGGCTCCCGGCTGGGCGCAGCCCCGGGCCACGGCGGTGGCGGAGCCGCCGTCGAAGACGGCCGGGTCGTTGCCCTTGCCCCAGCCGGGCAGCGGGGCGACCGCCCAGGCGCCGGAGGCGCCGGGGGCGTTCTCCTCCAGCAGGGCGGCGTACCAGACGGGGGCGGGGAAGGCCGCGACGGTGCCGTCGCCCAGGCTCTTGTAGAGCTCGGCGGAGAATCCCTGACGGACCGCCACCAGCCCCTTGTCCACCAGCCCTTGCCAGTACTGGGCGGTGGCGGCGGTGGCCTGGCCGGCGATGTCCACCTGCCACTTGCCGCCCTGGGTGGCGAACCACTGGGCCCCGGCCTGGGCGGCGAGGGCCGTGAACCACCAGGGGTCGTCGGGGGTGAAGGCGGTGAGCGTGGTGCGCGGGGCCACCCGGTGCAGCCGGTCGGCGTCGCGGGCGAACTCCTCCCAGGTGGACTGCGGGCGCATGCCGTACCGCTGGTAGACGTCGCGCCGGTAGAACAGCGCCATCGGGCCGACGTCGACGGGCATCCCGTAGGCGTCGCCGTCCACCGTCACCTGGGACCAGGCGGATTCGGGGAAGAGCACCCGGGCGGCGGCGGTGTCGACGGGGGTGACGGCCTTCGCCGCGACGAAGGCCGGGAGGGACTCGTAGCCGACCTGGACCAGGCAGGGGCCCTTCCCGTCGGCTATCGCCTGCAGCATCGCGTCGTAGCCGCCCTTGCTGCCGGGGTCGGTCGGCCGGAACTCGATCCGGGTCTTCGGGTGCTCGGCGGTGTAGGCGGCGGCCGCCTCGGCGTAGCCGGGGGCCCATCCCCAGAAGGTGACGGTGGTGCCGGTGTCGGCGGCAGGACTGGAGCAGGAGGCGGTCGCCGCGGCCATCATGAGGGCGGCGAGGGCGCCGAGACAGCGTCGTCTCGGGGAGCTGGTCACGGGTGGTCCTTGCATCGGTGTCGCACGGGACGGCGTGGGGGTGACCAGCAGTATGCCGCCAGAAATCGGCTGTACGTCAATGACTTTGATCGAATCGAGGCCGTACCGCCACCACCGCATGGCCGGACGCCGCACGCCTTGTCAGCACACGGTCAGATCCCTCGGCCCTTGGCGGAACGCACAGAGCTCACGCCCGGGGCAGGCAATCGGGCCGGAGCTATTGACCATGGAGCGCAGGGTTTCTACATTCTGTTGCACCTCGAAGCGCGGAATCCCGATTCCGCATCGTGGATCCACCCATGGGCCGGTCCTGTTCGCCGCAGGAGCCGGCAGGCGAGCGGCTGCCCTGCCGCCCGCCGGGGTCGTCCCAACGTCGCCGCGTCCCCCAGCGGTCGCCGTTCCCGGACCCGAAGAATCCTTGGACGTGGAGGAACCACACGTGAGACCTCGGACCGCCGCCGAGCCCGGCCCGGCACCGCACCCCGTCGACGAGCTGCTGCCGCCCGGCCGGATGGCGACCGTCGCCCTCCAGCACGTGGCCAGCATGTACGCGGGGGTCGCCGCACCGCCCCTGATCATCGGCGCGGCGGCCGGCCTGACCCCCGCTCAGCTGACCACCCTGCTGGCCGCCAGTCTGTTCATCGCCGGCGTCGCCACCCTGCTGCAGACCCTGGGCCCCTGGGGCATCGGCTCCCGACTGCCGTTCGTCAACGGCGTCTCGTTCGCCACCGTGTCGCCGATCCTGGCGGTGATCGAGGCCGAGAAGGGCGCGGCGCTGCCGCTCATCTTCGGCTCGACCCTGGTCGCCGGCCTCTTCTGCTTCCTGCTCGCACCGCTGTTCTGCCGGCTCGTCAGGTTCTTCCCGCCGGTGGTCAGCGGCACCGTGATCACCCTGATCGGCATCTCCCTGCTCCCCGTCGCGGGGAACTGGGCGCAGGGCGGCAACTCCCTCGCCCCCGGCTACGGTTCGCTCGGCAACCTCGGCCTGGCCGGGGTGACCCTGCTCGCCGTCCTGCTCTTCAACCGCTTCCTGCGCGGCTTCCTGCAACGGATCTCGATCCTGCTCGGGATGCTGGTCGGCACCCTGGTGGCGATCCCGTTCGGCAAGGTCGACGCCGGCGCGCTCGGCGAGCTGCCGCTCTTCGAACTGCCGCACCCCTTCGCCTTCGGCGCCCCGCAGTTCCAGCTCGCGGCGATCGTCTCCATGCTGGTGGTGATGGTGGTCTCGATGACCGAGTCCACCGCCGACATGATCGCCCTCGGCGAGGTGGTGGAGCGTCCGGCGGACGACCGCACCATCGCCGGCGGCCTGCGGGCGGACGGGCTGGCGACCGCCTTCGGCGGTGTCTTCAACGGCTTCATCTGCTCGGCCTTCGCCCAGAACATCGGCCTGGTCGCCCTCACCCGGATCCGCAGCCGCTTCGTGGTCGCGCTGGCCGGCGTCTTCCTGGTGGTCATGGGCCTGCTGCCGGTGGTCGGCGGGCTGGTCTCGCTGGTGCCGCAGCCGGTGCTCGGCGGCGCGGGCGTGGTGCTCTTCGGCTCGGTGGCCGTGGCCGGCATCCGCACCCTCGGCAAGGCCGACCTGAGCCTGGGCTCCAACGCCGTCATCGTCGCGGTCAGCCTGGCCTTCGGCATCTTCCCGATCGCCTTCCCCGGCTTCTACCGGGCCTTCCCCGAGCAGATCGCCACCGTCCTGCACTCCGGCATCTCGGTGGGCTGCCTGCTGGCGGTCGTCCTGAACCTGCTCTTCAACCACCTCGGACGCGGCCGCGAGATCCCGCCCGCGTACGTCCCCGAGCAGCAGGTCGAGGCCCTCGGGCGGGTCGCCGACCCGGCCTGACGGTCCGTCCGCCCGCGTTCGCCGTCCCGCCCGCGCCGCCCGTTCCCTTGCCGAGGGGCGGGCGGCTCAGGACACTTGACCCCGTTTCACCCGGCCCGGGTGGAGCGGGCGCCGCGCGCGTCCGGCGGACCGGATCGGGGTGTCCATGGGTTCCAGGATCGTGGCCGGCTCCGGCACGCCCCCTCTGGTCGGCCGGGCCGAGGAGCTGGACGCGCTGCTCACCGCCGCGCTGTCGCCTCCCGCCGTGCTGGTCCTGGAGGGTGAGGCCGGGGTCGGGAAGACCAGACTGGTCACGGAGCTGCTGGCCGCGCCGAGGCTGGCCGGGCACCGGGTGCTCACCGGGCGCTGCCGGGCCTCGCGGGAGCCGTTCCCGTACGGCGTGGTCCTGGAGGCGCTCCTCGGGGCGGCCGCCCGGCTGCCCGCCGCCGCACGGCACAGTCCCCTGCTCGGGGTCCTGGGCGGTCACCTGCCCGAGCTGGCGGCGCACCTGCCCGCACCCCCCGCTCCGCTCGGCGACCCGCGCGCACAGGCGCACCGGTTCTTCCGCGCGGTGCGCGAACTCCTGGACCTGCTGGGCCCGCTGGTGCTCGTGGTGGAGGACCTCCAGTGGGCCGACGACCACTCCCGGCGGCTGCTGCGCTTCCTGCTGGACGACCTGCCGGCGCGCACCGTCCTGCTGCTGACGCACCGTCCGGAGGACTCCCCCGGCGGACTGCCGCTGGGCCGGGCGTTCCGGCCCGGGCCGGGCGGCACCAGCCTGCGCGTCCGGCTCGGCCCGCTGGAGGTGGCCGAGGTGGGGCGCCTGGCGGCCGGCCTGCTGGGCCTGCCGGAGGTGCCCGCCGCCCTCGCGGCCCGGCTGCACGACCGGACGGCGGGGCTGCCGCAGGTCGTGGTGGCGGTGCTCGGGGCCCCGGCGGGACACCACCGGAGCACCCCGGGCCGGGGCGGCGGCCGGGGCGGACCGGTCCAGGGCGGTACGGGCCAGGGCGGCGTGCCGCCGAGCGACGAGCTCACGGCCCGGAGGCTGCTGGAGACCACCCCGCTGCCGCCGGTGCTGCTGGAGTCGACGACGGAGCGGCTGGCGGGGCTTCCGCTCGCCGCCCGCCGGGTCACCGAGGCGGCCGCCGTCCTGGCGGAGCCCGCCCCCGCGCACCTGCTGTCCGCCGTGGCCGGCCTGGCGCCCGCACAGGGCCGCCAGGCCTTGAGCACCGCCCTGGAGCGGGCCGCGCTGGTCGAGGTCGCGGACTGCCGCTACGCCTGCCGCCACGAGCTGGCCCGGCAGGCGGTCTACGCGACGGTCCCCGGCCCCCGCCGCCAGGAGCTGCACCGCCGGGCGGTGACCGCCCTGCTCGGAGAGCGGCCCGAGCCGTGGACCGGACTCGCCGAGCAGAGCCGTCTGGCCGGCGACCACGCCGGCTACCTGCGGTACGGCGAGGCGGCCGCCGACCGGGCGATCGGGACCGGCGATCCGGCGACCGCGATCCGCCTGCTCCAGGCCCTCCTCCGTTCCCCGGAGGCCGGCACGGGCGAAGGCGGCGGCGCCGGTCCGGGCCCGGACCGGCTCGGCGCCGAGGACGTGGACCGCCTGGCGGCGAAGCTCGGCGCCGTCGCCTTCACCGGCGTCGCCCAGCGCGAGGTGCTCCCGCTGCTGACCGGACTGCTCGCCGGGGACCGGCTGTCCGCTCCCCGGGCCGCCGAACTCCGGCTCAGCCTGGGCCTGCTGCTGATCCGTCAGGCCGACGGCCTGGAGGCGGCCCGGGTGGAGATCGAGCTCGCGCTGACGGGTCTGGCGCACCGTCCGGACCTCGTCGGGCTCGGCATGGCGGTGCTCGCGCAGCCGTACCTCGGCGCGTCCCCGCTGGACGCGCACCTGCCGTGGCTGCACCGGGTGGACGCGCTGATCGGGGCCACCGACGACCCCCGGCTGCGGCTCACCCTGGCGGCCAACAACATCGCCTCCCGCCTCCACACGGGCGACCCGGGGGCCTGGGAGGTGGCCGACGGGCTGCCGGTCGAGGCGGGGACGCCCGAGGAGCTGCGCCAACTGGCCAGGCTCTACTGCAACGCCGCCGACGCCGGCGCCTGGACCGGCCACCACCGCCGGGCCCGCGGCCTGCTCCAGCGCGGTCTCCGGCTGGCGGCCGACGCCGGCGCCCCGTACGTGCTGAGCACCGCCCGGGCCACCGCCGTCCACCTCGACTGGCTCACCGGGCAGTGGGCCGGGCTGGAGCAGCGGGCCGACGAACTGCTCGCCGAGTACCGGGAGTTGCTGCCGGTGGCGAGCGAACTGGAGCTGGTCCTCGGACTGCTCGCGGCGTCCCGGGGCGCCTGGGACCGAGCCGCCGCCCACTTCGCCGCGACCGGCGTGCTCCAGCCGGACAACGCCGTCACCCCGGTGGCGATCGCCGCGCACGCCGGTCTGATCGGCCTGCTGCTCGCCCAGGACGCCGACCGGGCCGCCGCCGAGGAGGCCGGCCGCGGCCTGCGGCTGCTGCGGGCCAAGGGCGTCTGGGCCTGGGCCGGCGAGCTCGTCCCGGCCGCGGCCGAGGCGTTCTGCCGGACCGGCCGGGCCGCCTCCGCGCTCCGGCTGATCGCCGAACTCGACCGCGAGAGCGCCGCGTTGGCCGCCCCGACGTCCCGGGCCGCGCTGGCCCGGGCCCGGGGCGTGGTCGCCGCCCACGACGGCGATCCGGCCACCGCCGCGCGCTGGTTCGACCGGGCCGGGGCGCTGTACGAGCGGCTGCCCGCGCCCTATCCGGCGGCCCTCGCGGCCGAGCGCGCCGCCCGCTGCCGCCTCGATCTGGGCGATCCGGGCGCACCCGCCGTACTCGGGGAACTGGCCGACCGGTTCGTGGAGTTGGGAGCACCACGCGACGCGGCGCGGTGCCGCCACGCCTTCCGGGCCACCGGTTCCCCCGCACCGTCCCGGCGCGGGCGCCGGGGCTACGGCGACCGGCTGTCGCCCCGGGAGCACGACGTCGCCCGGCTGCTCGTGGACGGCCACACCAACCGGGAGATCGCGGAGGCCCTCTTCCTCTCGGTCCGAACGGTCGAGCAACACGTGGTGAACGTGCTGCGCAAGCTCAAGGTCGGCTCGCGCACGGAGGTGACCAGCGTCCCCGAGCCCGCGGCGGAGGCGGGCTGACGGCCCGTCGGCGCCGCATTCTTTCCGTAGCCGTACGGGGCGGTCCACCGATTGTTCCCCCCGGGGCCGCGCCCCGAGGGTTACCGGCAGCACACCACCCCGACAAGGAGCTGCCGTGAAACCCAACCGCCGCGTACTGGGCGTCCTGACCGCCGTGCTAGCCCTGCCGCTGTTCGCCCTCCCGACCGCCTCCACCGCCGCCGCCGGGGCGGCCGGGTCCCCGCCCCCGGCCGTCGCACCGCTCGGTGACACCCCGCTTCCGCACGCGGAGGTCACACCGCAGTCGGTGGGCGGCACGCCCGCCTCCGTCAAGGACTACCCGTTCGTCATCGCCGGTCTGCGGCAAGGGGGTTCGCGACCCCAGGGCCAGACCTGCACCGGCTCGGTGGTGGCCCCCCGCAAGATCCTGATCGCCGCGCACTGCAAGGCCGCCGAGGGCCAGAAGTCCTTCCTCTACGGCCTGGACGACCTGAACGCCGGCGGCGGGACCAGGATCGGCGTGGTCAGCTACGACACCCACCCCAAGTACGTGAACTTCGACCAGGGGTACGACGTCGCGGTGGTCACCACCGACCAGGACGTCCCGGTGCCGGGCGGGAAGTACGCCACGGTGGCCACCTCCGCCGACACCGAGCTCCACAAGCCCGGCCGGACCGGCCTGGGCCTGGGCTACGGCAAGAAGGACTTCAACGACGACTCCAAGGACGTCACCCTCACCAAGTTCGGCCTGCCGATCGTGGCCGGGTCCAACTGCAACGGCGTCGGCGCCGGATTCCAGGACGCCACGATGATCTGCAGCGGCTACTCCGACGGGCACGTGTCGATCCTGCCCGGCGACAGCGGCGGCCCGCTGATCGTGGACGGCAAGGTGGTGGGCGTCGCCTCCTGGAGCCGCAGCGACTTCAAGTGGTACAGCGTCTACGGGCGGCTCAACAACGACATGGGCGACTGGGTCAAGGAGCAGATCGGCG
Source organism: Kitasatospora sp. NPDC004289 (assembly GCF_053602875.1). Lineage (NCBI taxonomy): Bacteria > Bacillati > Actinomycetota > Actinomycetes > Kitasatosporales > Streptomycetaceae > Kitasatospora > Kitasatospora sp. NPDC004289. The sequence goes on from NZ_JBSGEL010000003.1 coordinate 223,302, forward strand.
GCACCCAGCCGCCGCAGACCTTCTCCCTCGGCCTCTCCCCCGCCGCCGTCAAGGTGGACCCGGGCAGGTCCGTGTCCACCACGGTGACGAGCACCGCCGGCCAGAACGGCAGCGAGAAGGTCGAGCTGACCGCCTCCGGCCTGCCGCAGGGGGCGACGGCCACCTTCCAGCCTTCCTCGATCAGCACCGGCACCAACGCCAAGCTCACCGTCGAGACGGCGTCGACCACCCCGCAGGGCGACTACCAGGTGACCGTCACCGGCACCGGCCCGAGCGGCACCGCCACCACCAAGCTCACCCTGACCGTCGGCACGGGCACCCCCACCCCCGGTGACCTCAAGGTCTCCGTCAACCCGACCGGCGGCACCTCCTCGCCCGGCTTCTTCCTCAACGCGACGGTGACCGTCACCGGCGGCACCGGCACCGTGAAGCTCTCGGCCACCGGCCCCGGCCTGCCGATCCCGCCCTCGTTCAGCCCCGCCTCGGTGAACGGGTCCGGGACCTCCCAGATGCAGGTGGTCGCCCCGTTCCAGGCCGGGACCTACCCGGTCACCGTGACGGCGAAGGATGCGGCGGGCAAGACCTCGACCGCGACCTACACCGTCACCGTCAAGTAGCGGAAGCGTGAGGGAGGGCCACCCGCCGGTGGCCCTCCCTCCGTGTTGTCGGTGCGTCAGAAGGTGAGCGTGAAGCCCTCGACGGTGCCGGTGTCGAAGCGGTACACGTCCTGCACCCGCAGCGACCAGGTGCCGTTCGCCTGCTCGGACGAGGCGTTCACCGTGTAGGTGGTGTGGATGCCGGCCGCCGACCCGACGCCGCCGGCCTTCTGCAGGGAGAAGACCGCACCGCTCGGTCCGACCAGGTCCACCACCAGGTCGGCGGTGTAGGTGTGGCCGATGTCCACCTTCACCGCGAGCGCCGCCGGTGCCTTGCCGTCACAGCCCTGCTGGGTGACCGAACTGCTCACCGCCGCACCGGCGTCCGGGATCGCCACCGGCGTGGTGGTGGAACGCGCGGCGCAGGCCGGCGGCGGGGTGTCGCCGCCGATGGAGGAGACGTTCAGCAGCTTGTTCGGCGAGCCCGAGCCGGCGTTCTTCACCACGCCGTCGGTGGCCCCGGCCACCAGCGCGTCCCGGACGGCCTTCGGGGTGGCGGCGGGGTTGGCGGCCAGGTAGAGCGCGGCGGCGCCGGCCACGTGCGGGGAGGCCATCGAGGTGCCGCTCATGGTCGCGCTGCTGCCGTTGTTCAGCCCCAGCGAGACGACGTTGTTGCCCGGGGCGAAGAGGTCCGTGCAGGAGCCGTAGTTGGAGAAGGACGCGCGGTTGTCCGACTCGTCGGAGGCGTTGACGGTGATCACCTCCGGCACCCGGGCCGGGCTGGTGCCGCAGGCGTCGGTGCTGCTGTTGCCCGCCGCCACGGCGTAGGTGATCCCGGCGGCCACCGAGCGCTTGAGTGCCTCGTCGCCGACGCCGACCTGGTCCATCGTCATGCTCATGTTGGCCACGGCCGGCTTGGCCGCGTTCGCCGTCAGCCACTCGATCGCGTCCACCGCGGCGGAGTCCGGCCCGGTGTTGGAGCAGTCCCCGCCGAGGACCTTGAGCGCGACCAGCTTGACCTTCTTGGCCACCCCGTAGGTCTTGCTGCCGATGGTGCCCGCGACGTGGCTGCCGTGTCCGAAGCAGTCGGCGCCGCCGCTGCCGACGAAGTCCTTGCCGACCGAGGCCCGGCCCTCGTACTCGGGGTTGTCGGGCTTGATCCCGGTGTCCAGCACGTAGGCCGTGACGCCCTCCCCGGTGTTGGGGTAGGTGTAGGACTTGTCCCGGGGCAGCGCCTTCTGGTCGATCCGGTCCAGCCCCCAGGTCGGGTTCGCCTGGGTGCCCGCCGTACGGGCGGTTCCGTCCTCGTAGACCGCCGCCACCGCCGGGTCGGCCGCCAGCCGGCGCGCCTGGCGGGCTGTCAGGCCCTTGGCCGAGAAGCCGTGCAGGGCCTGACTGTACGTCGAGCGGACCGTGCCGCCGTACTGCCCGGCCAGGGCGGACGCCCCGGCGAGGGCGGCGCCGCCCTTGAGGACCACGATGTACTGGTCGCCGTAGTGCTGCCGGGCCGCCACCACGGTGCCCTCGGGCTGGGCGGCGCCGGCCGGGGCGGCGAGGGCGAGGAGGACCGGTATCGCCGCTGCCGCGACGAGGAGTCTGCGCATGCTCTGGCTCCACTTGCTCGTGCAGGGGACCGCGGGGCGGGACCGCGCCGCGGGCGGTGGCCACCGCCACCGCTGCCTCACTGTTGGGGGTGCTCTCCGGGCGAACAAGCGAGGTGGGGCCCCGTAGGGCTACCTAGGAAATCCGGATGCGGCGGCGGGGACGGCCGACGGCGCCGTCCGGACCGCCGAGGAGTGACGCGCCGTCACCGCAGCGGGCCGGTAGCGTCGGGGCATGATGCGGATCACGGTGGACCTTGAGTTCGGGCCGGACGGATGGCCGGACCTGGCCGGCGGCGGGGTGCTGGCGGTCCGGGTGCAGGACGTCTCGCTGATGGACGCCCCCGCCCGCACGGTCGCCTCCCGCACGGTGCCCGTCCCCTCCGGCGGCACGGTGCCGACCGCCTTCGCCCTTGCGTTGCCGGAGCCCGAGGCCGGTGCGCGCTACGCCGCGAGCGCGGTGCTCAACCTCGGCTGGGCCCCGTCCGACGGCGAGTGGCTGCGCCCCGGCGACTGGCTGAGCACGACCCACCATCAGATCCGGCCCGGCGACCGCACCGTGACGGTCCGGCTGGAGCGCTACGCCCCCGGGGGCTGAGCCGGACGAGCCGCTGCACGATCGCTGCGGGTGGGCGGCTGCCGCCGACGGGCGCCACGGTGGTGCGGACGGAGGGAGCGTGGCGGTGGCAGCGAAGCACGGAGGTGCTCGTCCGCACTGGGTGTTCGGGGACCAGCTGGGGCCGCACTTCCGGGAGCCCGGGGAGGGCGGGCCGGACGAGGGGGCGCCGATCGTGATGGTCGAGGCGCGGTCGGTGCTGCGGCGGCGGAGGTTCCACCGGGCGAAGGCGCACCTGGTGCTGTCGGCGATGCGGCACGCGGCCGCCGAGCTCGGTGACCGGGTGCGGTACGTGCGGGCGGAGACCTACCGGGAGGGGCTCGCCGAGGCCGTCGGGGCGGGCACGGAGGTGACGGTGTGTCATCCGACCTCGCGGGCCGCGCTGGGGTTGGTGTCGGCGATGCCCTCGGTGACGGTACTGGCGCCGCGCGGCTTCCTGGTGCCGTTCGCCGACTTCCGGCGGTGGGCCGGGCCGCCGCGGTCGCGGCGGTTGGTGATGGAGGACTTCTACCGGCGGGTGCGGCGGGCCGAGCACCTGCTGCTGGAGCCCGACGGCGGGCCGGCCGGCGGGCGGTGGAACCTCGATCACGACAACCGGGAGCCGCCGCCGAAGGGCGTCGCCGCGCTGCCCGTGCCACCCCCGTTCGAGCCCCGGGAGGACGGGATCGACGAGGAGGTGCGGGCCGACCTGGACCGCTGGGAGCGGGCCGGCGAGGTGGCCTTCGTGGGGCGGGACGGGCCGCGCCGGTTCGCCGTGACCAGGGCCGAGGCACGGGAGGCGCTGGCGCACTTCGTCGAGCACCGGCTGCCGGACTTCGGCCGCTACGAGGACGCGATGCTGCACGCCGATCCGTGGATGGCGCACAGCGCGCTCTCCGTGCCGCTCAACCTCGGTCTGCTGGACCCGGGCGAGTGCGTGGCCGCCGCCGAGGCGGCGTACCGGGCCGGTGCGGTGCCGCTGAACAGCGCGGAGGGCTTCGTCCGGCAGGTGGCGGGCTGGCGCGAGTACGTCTGGCAGCTGTACTGGCACCTCGGCCCGGAGTACCGGGAGGTCAACCGCCTGGGCCACCACGAGCCGCTGCCGGAGTGGTTCCGCGAGCTGGACGCCGACGCCGTCACCGCCCGCTGCCTGGCCGGGACGCTGGCCCGGGTGCGGGACCACGGGTGGGTGCACCACATCCCCCGGCTGATGGTGCTCGGCAACTGGGCGCTCCAGCACGGCTGGGACCCGGCCGAGCTGACCGACTGGTTCCACCGCTGCTTCGTGGACGGCTACGACTGGGTGATGGCCGCCAACGTGCTGGGGATGTCCCAGTACGCCGACGGCGGGCTGGTCACCACCAAGCCGTACGCGGCCGGGGGCGCCTACCTGCACCGGATGGGCGACCACTGCGGGCCCTGCGCCTACCGGCCGACCGAGCGCCTGGGGCCACGGGCCTGTCCGTTCACCACCGGCTACTGGGCCTTCGTCCACCGCCACCGGGAGCTGCTGGCGGCCAACCACCGCACCTCGCGCTCGGTGGCGGGCCTGCGCCGGCTCGGCGGCCTGGAGGAGGTGCTGGCCGCCGAGCGCGGGCGCGGGCAGGCGCCGCCGTGAGGAGCACGAGGGGGTGACGGTCGGTCAGACCAGGCTGCCGTGGAGGCGCAGGCGCGCGATGCCGCCGTCCGGGAAGACGTCCAGGCGGACGTGGGTGGCCGGGCGGGGTGCGTCGATCAGCAGGCGGTGGACGGCGTCGGGTTGCAGGCGGGTGGGCGGGAGGAGCTCGAACCAGGCGTCCGGGTCGGCGGCCTCCTCGTCGCGGCCCCACAGGCCGGCCCACCCGGCGGCGTTGCCGACGTAGTAGCCGGTGTCGATCTCCACCGCCCGGATCGCGCCGCGCCCGGCCAGCCGCAGCCGGACCCAGTCGTGGCCGCCGTCGCGGCGCCGGCGGTTCTCCCAACCGTCGCCCATCGCGCCGGACTTGCCGGGCAGCGCGATGCTCACCGGGGAGGAGAAGAAGCGGTCCGAGGCGTCCTCGACGGTGCCGCCGTTCTCGACCGCCGCCAGGTCGAAGGTGCCGAGCGCGGCCAGCCAGGCGTGGTCGGGCCGGGCCTCGCCGTGCACCCGCAGGCGGGCGATGCCGCCGTCCGGGTACTGACGCAGCCTCAGGTGGGTGAAGCGGCGGCCGCCCTCCACGGCGAAGCCGTTGGCGGCATGGCCGCGCACCGGCGAGCGGGGCACCAGCGGGTGCCAGACGGTGTCGGCCGCCAGCAGCTCCTCCGGGCCCGGAGTGCCGGGGAGTTCGGTGCCCTCGACGGCGACGTGCAGGGGGTGGTTGCCCCGGAAGTGCGCGGTGTCGACCACCACGCCGTGCACCACGCCCGGCACGCCGAGGCGGATCAGCGCCCAGTCGTGCTCGTCGGCTCCGGGGTGCGGGCGGCCGTCGGCACCGCGGCGGCGGCGGGTCTCCCAACCGTCCATGATCTGGCCCTTGTTGCCGAAGGTGTGCGGGCGGAACTCGGCGGGGTGGGGCAGCAGCAGGTTCTCCCGCTCGGCGAAGAGTTCGTCGTTCGCGGCGAGCACGGCGCCGCCGAGGCGGCGGTCGGCGAGGTCGACCAGCTCGGTGAACGGGAACTCGCCGGAGCGGTAGTCGGCGTAGGGGTTGCCGCCGGCGTACGGCGGGGCGGAGGCGTCGGTCGGGGTGGTGGTGGAGGAAGGCTGTGTGGTCATGGATCCACCATCGGCCCTGACGACCTGTCAGGTCCATCGCAGAGTTCTGACCGAACCGTTCAGCTGGACTGAAGAGTGTCTGCCACCCCGGCCAGCTCGGCCAGCACCCGGCGCAGCGGCGGGGTGGCCTCGGTCCCGGCCCGGACCGCCGCCACCACCCGGCGGACGGGCAGGTCCTCGGGCAGCGGGCGGATCACCGCCGCACCGACCCGGCCGGCCGAGGCCAGCCGGGGCACCAGGGCCACCCCGAGCCCGGCCGTGACCAGGGCCAGGATGGCGGCCCAGTCCACGGCGGTGTGCGCCCGCCCGGGGACGAACCCGGCCCGGGCGCAGGCCTCCAGGGTGATCTCCCGCCAGGGGCCGTCGGCGCCGTAGATCCACCCCTCCTCCGCCAGGTCCGCCAGCCGCAGGCCGGGTGCGGCGGCCAGCGGATGGCCGGGCGGCAGGGCCACGTCCATCGGATCGGTGAGCAGCGCCGTCTCGACCAGGCCGGGCCCGCGGCCGACCGGCCCGACGGCGAGCGACAGCGCCAGGTCCACCTCGCCGGTGGTGAGCAGCCGCAGTGCCTCCTCCGCCTCGGCCTCCTCGACCCGTACGGTCAGCCCGGGCACGGAGGTGCGCAGCCCCGCCACGGCCGGGACCACCAGCCCGGTGATCGCGGTGGCGAAGGCACCGACCCGCACCTCGCCCGCCTCGCCGTGCAGGTAGCCCGCGAGCTCCGCCTCGGCGCGCTCCAACTGGCCGAAGACCACGGCCGCGTGACGCAGCACCAGCCGGGCCGCCGGGGTGAGGCGGACGCGCCGTCCGTACGGCTCCAGCATCGGCGCCCCCACCTGGCGGGCCAGCGCCGAGACCTGCTGCGAGACCGCCGAGACCGACAGGTGCAGCCGCTCGGCGGCGGCCGTCACCGTCCCGCACTCGTCGACCGCCCGCAGCACCCGCAGCCGTCTGAGGTCCCATTCGCCCGTCGCTCCGCCCATCGGGCCAGCTTAGGGGGCCGTTTCCTCCGGTGGCCGGGCCCGTCGGTCAGGGGGTGGTCGGGCCCGTGGCGTCGATCTCGGCCCAGACGGTCTTGCCCTGCGGGTGGGGTGCGGCGCCCCAGCGGTCGGAGGCCTGCTGCACGATGTAGAGGCCGTGGCCGCCGGGCACGCCGGGGCGGTGCGGCTCGCGGAGCACGGGCAGCTGCGGGGAGGTGTCGCTCACCTCGATCCGCAGCCGGGCCTCGGCCACGTCGAGCACCACGTCGAGCGGGCCGTCCGCGTGCAGCATGGCGTTGGCCACCAGCTCGGCCACCAGCAGCACCACGTCCTCGGCGCCGGGCCAGGACCAGTCCGCCAGCGCGCCGAGGGTGAACTCGCGGGCGCGGGCGACGGGCTTGCGCTGCCCGGCCAGGGCCAGCCGACGGCGCTGGCCGCCGGGCGGGAAGGCGGGGGCGGCTCCGGAGTGACGGACGGTCAGGGTCTCCCGGGGCGCGGTCATTCGGTCAACCCTTCCGATCGGTGGTCGTCACAGGGCCTGCTTCCCGCCCTGCCGCGTTTGATGCACACGACCGCACCGCGGTGGTCACCGGGCCCCGTCGAGTGCGGCCTGAACGCTCGGGCTCAGCTCGAACACCGCTTCGGCGCCGGTCAGTTCGAGCAGTCGCCGGACGGGCGCGGACGCCGCCGCCAGCCGCAGCCCGACCCCGGCCCCCTGGGCGGCGACCCGTGTCCTGAGCAGCAGGTTGAGCCCGGAGGAGTCGCAGAAGCCGACCTCGGCGAGGTCGACCACCACGACCTCCGGCCGGGCGTGCAAGGCCTCGTCGAGGACCTGCTCGGCGGGCGAGAGCGACTCCACGTCCAGGTCGCCCACGAGGCGGCAGACCACCGCGCGTTCGCCGACGGCGCTCAACTCGGCCGTCAGCCCTTCGTCGTGGACCGGCATCCGCGTCCCCTCCCCCAGTGGTGTCGTCATGACTCTACGCGCTCCGGGTGCTCAGGTGGATTCGAGGCCGCGGCGCAGCTTGGCGAGCGTACGGCTGAGCAGGCGGGAGACGTGCATCTGGGAGAGCCCGAGCCGCTCGCCGATCTGGGACTGCGTCAGTTCCTGGGTGAAGCGCATCGACAGGATGAGCCGCTCGCGCTCGGGCAGGGCGGCGATCAGCGGCTGGAGGGAGACCAGGTCGTCGACCAGGCCGAGGCGCGTGTCGCTGCCGCCCAGGCGGGCGGCCAGGGCGCCGCCGGCGTCCTCGTCGGGCCCGACGGGGAGGTCGAGGGAGTCGGCGCTGTGCGCGTTGGCGGCGCCCAGGCCCTCGATGACCTCCTCCTGGGTCAGCCCCAGGTGCTCGGCGAGCTCCGCGACGGTGGGGGCGCGGTCGAGGTGGTGGGCGAGGTGGTCCTGGGCCTTGGCCAGGGCGAGGCGCAGCTCCTGCAGGCGGCGGGGGACGTGGACGGCCCAGGTGGTGTCGCGGAAGTGGCGGCGGATCTCGCCCAGGATGGTGGGGATGGCGAAGGTGGTGAACTCCACCCCGCGGTCGGGGTCGAAGCGGTCGATCGCCTTGATCAGGCCGACCGCGCCGACCTGCAGCAGGTCCTCCGCGCTCTCCCGGTGGGCGGTGAAGCGGCGCATCGCGAAGCGCACCAGCGAGAGGTTGAGCTCCACCAGCGAGGAGCGCACGTAGGAGTACTCGCGGGTGCCCTCCTCCAGTCCGGCCAGGCGGGCCAGCAGCACCCGGGTCAGGTCGCGGGCGTCCGCCGGCGCCACCTCGCCCAGCTCCTCCAGTCCGTCCAGTTCCGGCGCCACCTCCCGGTGGCCGCGTGGCGGTGCGATCCGTACGCGGTCCTGCGGGATGGTGAGCTCGGCTGTCACGAGCTGGTCCCCGATCGCGGGCATGTCGGTCCTTCCCTCGGCTGCCAGGTCATTCGCCCGGCTACCCCCGTCTTCGGAGCTCATGCACCACCGGATGGTGAAGGTCTGGTGAAGGTGCCCGGGGATGGTCCTTCGCGGTCCCACTGCAGGTGGAGCACGGCGAGGTCGTCGGTGTGCCGGCCGTCGTTCAGGGCCTGGGCCCGCTCGATCACCCGGTCGACGTGGACGGCGGGGTCACCCGGGACGCCGGAGCCGATCAGCGCCAGCAGGCCCTCGACCCCGAGCCGCTCGCCGGTGCCGCCGTTGTGCCCCTCGGTGAGGCCGTCGGTGTAGAGGGTCAGGGCGCCGGCCGCCGGGAGCGGGACGAGCGTGCTGGGCCAGTTCCGCAGCCCGGGCAGGATGCCGAGCGCGATGCCGTGGTCGGCGCGCACCTCGCGGGTGCCCGCGGGGGTGGTGAGCAGCGGCTCGTGGTGGCCGGCCAGGTACAGGGTGGCGGTGCCCCCGCCCTGGTCGAGGGTGAGCAGGGTGCAGGTCGCGAACTGCGAGTCGCCGCCGCGCTCCGCGACCAGCACCCGCTCCATCAGGTCCAGCAGCTCCTCGCCCCGGTGACCGCCCAGCACCAGCGAGCGCCAGGCGATCCGCAGCAGCACGCCGAGCGCGGCGGCGTCCCGGCCGTGCCCGCTGACGTCGCCGACCACGGCGTGCAGCAGGCCGTCGTCGCCCTCGACCACGTCCAGGAAGTCACCGCCGAGCAGCGCCATGGCGGTGCCCGGCAGGTAACGGCTGGTCACCCGCACGGTGGAGGTGCCGAGGATCGGCGGCGGCAGCAGGCCGCGCTCCAGCCGGGCGTTCTCCTCCGCCCGCAGCCGGACGGTCCGGGCCTCCATCGCGGCCCGTTCGGTCCGGCTGCGGTAGACCGCGTAGCGCAGGGTGCGGCGCAGCAGTTCGGGGTCGACCTTGCCCTTGACCAGGTAGTCCTGGGCGCCGGCGGCCATCGCCTCGGTGCCGGCCCTGGCCTCGGCCAGGCCGGTGAGCACGATCACCGCGTGCTCGGGGGCGAGCTCGCGCACGGCGGTGGTGCCGGCCGCGTCGGGCAGGTGCAGGTCCAGCAGGACGCAGTCGATCCGACGGACCGTCAGGACCTGCTTGGCGTCGGCCAGCGTGGTGCTGACGGTGAGTTCGTGGGGCAGGCCGGTGTCCAGCAGCAGTTCCTCGACCAGGAGCGCGTCGGCCTCGTCGTCCTCGATCAGCAGGACCCGGTAGACCGGCTGCTCCTCGGCCGCTGCGGGGCGGGCGGTGGCGGCGGAGGTCACCGGGCCTCCTGACCGGCGGCCAGGGTGAAGGCGATCCGGGTGCCGTCGCGGTGCTCCGGGTCGACGGCGATGGTGCCGCCGTGGAACTCGACGATCTTGCGGCACATCGCCAGGCCGATGCCGCTGCCGCCGTAGGCGTCCTTGGTGTGCAGCCGCTGGAAGATCACGAACACCTGCTCGGCGAACTCGGGGGCGATGCCGATGCCGTCGTCGGTGACGGCGAAGTGCCAGAGCCCGTCCTCCCCGGGCCGGGCCGAGACGTGGACCGTCGGATGCCCGCCGGGGCGGCGGAACTTCACCGCGTTGGCGATCAGGTTCTGCCAGAGCATCCCCATCTGGGTGGGGTCGGCCACCACGGTGGGCAGCGGGTCGTGGGTGATCCGGGCGCCCGCCTCCTCGACGGAGACGCTCAGGGCGTCCAGGGTCCGCTCCAGGGTCTGCTCCAGGTCGACCTCCTGGTGGCTCTGGTGCACCCGGCCGACCCGGGAGAACTCCAGCAGGTCGTTGATCAGCGCCTGCATCCGGTTGGCCCCGTCGACCGCGTAGCCGATGTACTGGTCGGCCTTGGCGTCGAGTTGGCCTCCGTAGCGGCGCTGGAGCAGCTGGGTGAAGCTGGAGACCTTGCGCAGCGGCTCCTGGAGGTCGTGCGAGGCGACGTAGGCGAACTGCTCCAGCTCGGCGTTGGAGCGCTGGAGGTCGGCGGCCTGCTCGTCCAGCCGCCGGCGGGCCTCCTCCGCGAAGTCCAGTTCCCGCACCAGGCGCAGGCGCATCGAGTCGATCTCCGCGCCGAGCCGCCGGAGGTCGGCCGGGCCGCTGGCGGTGATGGGGTGGCCGAAGTCGCCGCCGGTGACCCGCCGGGCGTCCGCGCCGAGCCGCTCCAGCGGGCGGGTGACGCCCCGGCGCAGCCCCTCGAAGACCAGCACGGTGAGCAGCAGGACGACCGCGCCGGTCGTCCCAAACAGCCAGTTGCGCACCCGCATGGTGGACAGCAGGTCCGCGCGGACCCGGGCCCGGTCGGCGCTCAGGTGCTCCTGCTGGCGGCGCAGTCCGTCCCGGACCGCGTCGAAGGCGGCCTTGCCCTCGGCGGCCGACTCGGCGCCCCGCGGTGCCGGGGCGCCGGGCGGGACGGCGACGACCGGGTCGGCCGTCCCCTGCTGCCAGCGGGTGACCGCGTCCTGAAGGGCCGTCAGGTCGGCGAGCCCGGTGGCGTTGCCGCGCAGCAGCTCGGCCAGCCGCGCGGTGTGGGTCCGCTGGTCCGCCAGGCCCTGCCGGTACGGCGTCAGGAACTCGGGGTTGCCGGTGAGGCCGTAGCCGCGGATGCCGGTCTCCTGGTTGAGCAGGGCGGACTCCAGCCGGAACGAGGTCGACGTCGCCGGGGACCGCACGTCCACCAGTTCGGTGCTGAGTGCCTGGGTCCGGTCCAGGACCCAGGCACCGGAGACACCCAGCACCGCGAGCACCGCCAGGGCGACCGCGGCGCCGGTCCGCAGCCAGCGCCGGGTGGTCCAGGCGGCCGACGGCCGGGCGGACGGGGGCCTTCGGTCCTCGGACATGGTTTGAGCACCTCCAGTAGCGGCCATCCGGGGGAGGTGGCCCGCGCATACTGTAGGGCCATCATGACAACACTTGTTGTCGCGGGTCGGGGAGGCGGCCTAGAGTGGCGCCATGCCTGGCAAGAACTTCCTGCTCCGGGCCACCACGGAGGAGACCGCGGCGATCGCGGAGGCCGCGGTGGACCGGCTGGCGCGCCGCCTCGCGCTCCAACTGCTGGCGGACTCCCCGGCGGCCGGGACGGCGGCGCCCGCGCTGGGCCTGCTGCACGTCCTGGAGCAGGTCCAACGGGCCGCCGAACGGCTCCAGGGCGGGGCCGCCGCCACCGCCGTCCGGGCCGGGGCCGGCTACCCGCAGCTGGGCTCGGCCTGCGGCCTCACCCGCCAGGGCGCCCGGCGGCGCTGGCCGGGCATCCACGACCGATCCGCCGAAGCACCCACGGAGACCTTGATGATGACCAGTCCCGCCCGCGCCTTCGACGTCCTGCTGGTCGAGGACGACGCGGCCGACGCCCTGCTCATCGAGGAGGCGCTGGCCGAGCGCGGTGCCCGCAACCTGGTCCAGGTCACCGACGGGATCGCCGCGCTGGAGCACCTGCGCGCGCCGGGGGCGGTCCGCCCCGACCTGATCGTGCTGGACCTCAACATGCCCCGGATGAACGGCCGGGACCTGCTGCGGGTGCTGAAGACCGACGAGGAGCTGCGGACCATCCCGGTGGTGGTGCTCACCACCTCCTCCGCGCCGGACGACGTCGCGGACGCCTACAGCAGCCACGCCAACGCGTACGTCACCAAGCCGGTCAACCTGGACGAGTTCGAGCGGGCGGTGCAGAGCATCGACGCCTTCTACCTCGACACCGCCACCCGCCCGCCCCGCGACTGACGGACGGTCAGGACCCGATGGCACCGGTTCTCCGGACACCGACAGGACGCGAGGGCGTGGGCATGGCGTGGAGCGGGCACCTGCACCGGCTGTGGAGCCTGGCCACCTCGGCGACGGACGTCACCGCGCTGACCGCGGAGCTGTTCCGCGCGCTGGCCGCCGAGCCCGGCGTCCTGGTGGTGGCCGGGGCCCGGTGGGGCGCGGACCAGCGGGTGCGCTACCTGCGGCTGCTGCTGCCCGGTGAGCCCGAGCCGCGCTGGGAGTACCCGGACCCCGCGCTCCACCCCTCGGACGGCCGCCGCCCCGCCGACGGCTGGCAGGTGCGCCGGCTGGACCCGGCGGACCCGGCCGGGTCGCACCGGCCCGAGGCGGCGGCGCTGCGGGCGAGCGGGGCACCGCTGGCGGTGGAGGCGCTCTTCCCGTTGAACGAGGGCGGCTGGGGCACGGTGGTGCTGGGGGTCGCGGACGAGGACGCCGCCGCGCGGGGGGCCGCCTGCCTGGCCCAGGCCAGGGACGTGGCGGCCTGCTGCGAGCAGCGGATCGCCGAGCAGCGCGGCCGCGAGGAGCGGCTGGCCCGGGACGCCATCCTGGCCGAGGCCTCGCTGCAGATGGGGTCCTCGCTGGAGATCGGCGAGACCCTCCAGCGGGTGGCCCGGATCGCGGTGCCGGCGGTGGCCGACGGCTGCCTGGTCCACCTGCTCCGGGACGGGGAGCCGACGCCCGTCGCCCAGGTGCACGTCAGCGCCCGCCGGCAGGCGGAGCTGACGGCGGTCGATCCGGCCGACCCGTGGATGAGCGGCGTGCTCACCCGGGCCGGCCGCTCCCCGCGCGGCCTGCGGCTCGGACCGGCCGACCTCGCGGGCGGCCCGTTCGGCCCGGCCGCCGCCGCGGGCGCGGTACGGGCGGTGACGGTCGATCCGCTCCGGGCCCACGGCCGGACGCTGGGCACCGTCACCTTCCTGTACAGCCGGGACCGGGTCCCGCAGGAGGAGTTCCGCGCCGACCTGGCCACCCGGGCCGCGCTGGCGATCGACAACGCGGCCCGCTACGAGCAGCGCCGGCAGGACGTGCTCTCGCTCCAGCGCCACCTGCTGCCCGCCCGGCTGCCGGAGGTGCCGGGCCTGGAGTTCGCCGCGGCCCACCGGGTCGGCGACGCGATGCTGGAGGTCGGCGGCGACTTCTACGACGTGGTGACCGGCCCGGACGGGCAGGTGTCGCTGCTGGTCGGCGACGTCTGCGGCCGCGGGGCGCCGGCCGCCGCGCTGACCGGCCTGGCCCGGCACACCCTGCGCACGGTGCTGGAGGACGGCACCGGTGCGGCCCCGGCCCTGAGCCGGCTCAACCGCGCCCTGCACTCGGCCGCCACCTCACGGTTCGTCACCGCGCTGGCCTGCGTGCTGCGGTGGCACGGGGACGGGCTGACGGTGCGCGCCGCCAACGCCGGGCACCCGCCGCCGCTGGTGCTGCGGGCCGACGGCACGGTCGAGGAGGTGCCGGCCCGCGGCCTGCTGCTCGGGGTGGTGGAGGACGTCACGTACGAGGAGTGCACCGTCCGGCTGGGCGGGGGCGACCGGCTGGTGATGTTCACCGACGGCCTGACCGAGGCCCGGGACGCGGACGGCGTCTTCTTCGAGGCGCACCTGCGCGGCCGGCTGACCGAGCTGCGCGACCTGTCGGTGGCCGAACTGGCCGAACGGCTCACCCGGGAGGCGACCGAGTTCACCGCTGCGGGGACGGACGACACGGCGGTGCTGGTGGCCGGTCTGCCGGCCGCCGGCCCGCGACCCGGCGGCGCGAGGAGCACGACGAACGACCCGGCACCCGGAGGGGCACGATGAACGATCCGGCACTCGTCCTGGTGGTCGAGGACTCCGAGGAGGACACCGAGGCGATCATGCGCGCCCTCGGCCGCTCGCACCCGCTGCTGCGGCTGGAGTTCCTGGCCCGCAGCGAGGCCGCCCTCCCCCGGCTGCTCGACCCCGGCCGCCCGGCGCCCGACCTGGTGCTGCTGGACCTCAACATGCCGGGGCGCGGCGGGCACGGCGTCCTGGCGGACATCCGGGCCCGGCCCGAGCTGCGGGAGGTGAAGGTGGTGGTGTTCACCTCCTCCACGGCACCGGCGGAGGTGGACGCCTGCTACGCGGCCGGGGCCGACAGCTACGTCTACAAGCCGGTCAACTTCGAGCTGTTCCAGACCGTGCTGCGGGGAGCGGTCGACTACTGGCTGGGCGAGGGGGCCGGCTGACCGGCTGACGGTGCGTCGGTCCGGCCGGCCAGGGTGAACCAGACCTCGGTGCCCCGGCCCGGGGCGCTGTCCAGCCAGAGCAGACCGCCGTGCCGCTCGACGATGCGCTTGACCACCGCCAGGCCGACGCCCGATCCGCCGCCGCGCTCGTCCCGGTGGTGCAGCCGGCGGAACAGCTCGAACACCTCCTGCTGCTGGTCGGCCGGGATCCCGATCCCGTTGTCCCGGACCACCACCGCCCGCACCGGCGCGCCACCTCCCGGCGGCACCCGCTCGCCGACCCCGACCTCGACCGTGCGGCGCTCCACCTTGCCCGGGTCGGCCGCGTACTTGGCCGCGTTCACCAGGAGGTTGACCAGCACCTCGTGCAGCCGGTCGCGGTCGGCCACCAGCTCGGGCAGGGCCGCCGGGCGCTCCACGGTGACCAGCTGCTCGGCGAGCCTCGGCCCGGCCACCTCCAGCGCCTCGTCCAGGGCGGTGTCCAGCGACACCGGGGCGAGCCGCAGGCCCGCCCGGCCGAGCCGGGCGAAGTGCAGCAGCGAGTTCAGCAGGTCGTCCATCCTGGTGGCCAGCCGCTGGACGGTGCGCAGCCGGCGGCGCGAGGTGCCGTCCAGGCCGTCGCCGGCGTCCTCGGCCATGAAGGCCGCCGCGTTGGCGATGCCGCGCAGCGGCTCCTTCAGGTCGTGCGCGGCGGCGTGCGCGAAGGAGTCCAGGTCCTCGTTGTAGCGGGCGAGTTCGGCGTTCAGCCGGGCGAGTTCGGTGGTGTGCCGGAGCATCCGGGCGGTGACCGTGCGGCCGAGCTCGCGGGCAGCCAGCAGGTCGGCGGTCCCCCAGGGCTCGCTGCGGCCGCGCACGGTGGCCTCGAAGACGGCGGAGGAGCCGCGCGGGGTGAGCCGTTCGCCCCGGCTGCCGACCCGCACCGGGTGCCGGGGGTCGGCGGCCCAGCGCCGGGTGACGGTCCGTTCGCCCCGGTGCCAGAGCAGGAAGTCGCCCTCCTCGGAGAGCGGGGTGAGCAGCACCCCGCTGGGCGGGAGCGGCCGGTCGGGGTCGGGGCGGCCGTCCTCGCCGTACAGCTCCTCCCACAGCCGGTCGGTGGCCCAGACCCCGGAACGCCCCTGGCCGCCGGCCCGTCCCGCGCGGTCGGCGAGGCCGGCCAGGTCGGCCAGCAGCGGGCCGGGGAGTGCGTCGGCGTCGCCGACCGCCACCCCCTCCCGGTGGAGCACCACGCCCTGGGCGCCGACGAGTTCGCACAGCGCCTCGCGTTCGGCCAGGACGAAGGCGGCCAGGTCCGGCGAGAGCCGCTCGCAGGCGCGGTCCACCGCGGCGCGGGCCGCCTCGGCGGCCTCGGACCGCTCGCGCTCGGCGATCGCCGCGAGTTGCAGCGAGAAGGCGATGCCGAAGAACTCGCAGGCGGCACGGAGTTCGGGCGACAGCCGGTTCGGCCGGTCGCCGTGACAGGCGATCAGGCCCCAGAGCCGGCCCTCGAAGAGGATCGACACCGACATCGAGGAGCGCACCCCGATGTTGCGCAGGTACTCCAGGTGGAAGCCGGAGACGGTGCGCAGGACCGCTCCGGACAGGTCCAACGGCCGTCCGGTGGACGGGCGCAGCGGTGGCTCCAGCCCGACCGTCGGGTCCTCGACGTCGGCGATCACCCGGATCCAGTTCTCCCGGTAGAGGCGGCGGGCCTGCGGCGGGATGTCGGTGGCGGGGAACCACAGGCCGAGCCACGGGTCGCGGCCCGCCGCGGCGTCCTCCGCCAGCACCTCGCCCGGGCCGTCCTCGCCGTCGAAGCGGTAGGCGACCACCCGGTCGAAGCCGGTCAGCGCACGCACCTCGCGCACCGCGGCCTCGCAGCACTCCAGGACGGTGCCGGACTTCTGCAGGCGCTTGAGGGCCTGTCGCACGCCCCGGTAGAAACCGTCGAAGCGGAACTGCGGCTCGGTCCTCGGCTCGAACTCCAGCACCAGCAGCGGGCCGTCGCGGTGGACCGTCACGTCCACCGTCCGCCGCCCGCCCTCCCCCGCTCCCTCCAGCACCATCGGCAGCAGGGCCGCCGCGCCGCCCTCATCCTCGGCGGCCTCCACGGCCTCGGCGTACTGCCGGGCACCGAGCAGCTCCTCCGCCGGGAGGCCGACCGGGGAGCGGCCGGGCGCTCCGAGCAGCTCGCCCGCGTTGGCGGCGGCGGTGTCCACCAGGCCGGTGGTGGTGTCGACCGCGAGCAGCGTCCCGTGGGACTGCACGCCGCCCAGCAGGTGGATCTCCTCACGGACGCAGGCGGACAGGTCGAAGTCGCCTCCGACCGCCTGCTCCGCCGCGACCTCGCGCTCCGACAGCCAACCGTCGATCTCCACCGTGCACGCACCTCACCGCCACCGACCGGCCGTGCACCGGTACCTGACGCATCCTCGCAGGTTGCCGACCGTCGGACGGGCCCTACCGCTCCGGGGGGCTGAAGTCGGCGGTGACGGTCTTGCCGTCGGTCTGGAGGCGGGTGTGCCAGGCGTCCGCGAGGGCGGCCACGATCCCGATGCCGCGGCCGCCGGTGGCGGTGGCGTCGGGGCTGCGGGGCACCGGCGGGACCGGGGAGGCGTCGTGGACGCTCACCTCCAGGCGGCGGCCGTCCCAGGTCAGCACCAGGCAGGCGTCACTGCCCGCGTGGCGGTGCGCGTTGGTGAGCAGCTCGGAGACGGCCAGCAGGACGGCGTCCGCCGTCTCGGGCTCGTGCACGGTCCAGCCGAGCGTGTCGAGGTGCTGCCGGGTCCACCGCCGCCCCGCCCGCACCCCGCCGCTGACCGGGAAGGACCGGGCCCAGCCCGTCGCCCGCATCGCCTGATCACCCATCACACCCGGCCTCCGTCCTGGTCCTCGACGGTCACCGCCTACCCCGTGGCGCCGGGATCACCACAGCAACCTGGCCAGGCAGCCGTCCACGTCGAGGTGGAGCGCCTCCTCGCCCGGCGGGACCAGCGCGTACGAGTCCTCCAGGAAGTGCTTCACCTGCTCGCCCGGCACGCTCAGCACAGCGACGCCCACCCCGCCGCGCAGCTCGATCAGCACCGAGCCGCCGGGGCCGGACGCGACCAGGACGTCGCCCAGGCCGGCCGGCGTCCGGCGCCCCTGGTCAAGCAGCTCGCGGGCGAAGCTCCAGCGCACCGGCGGTCCGTCGATCCGGTACGGCCCCGAGTCGGCCACCACCAGCTCGACCGCGTACGGGTCGGCCGAGTCGTAGACCAGGCGGCCCGGCAGCAGCAGGTCCGGATGCGCGCTGTCCGGCATCCGGATGCTCAGGCGGTGGGCGACGGTCCTGGCAGTGTCCAACACTCCCCCTCGTGACGAGTGGTCAGGCGGTGCGCCAGGACTGCTTCCCGACGTCGTGCGGACCGGCTGCCCCGCCGGCGGGATTCCACTCCGCTTCGGTCGCCACGTTCACTCCGACGGCCCCGCTCGCTCCGGAACCTCCGTGCATGGGTTCGACCGGAGCGGGCAGGCGGGCCCCCGACACCGACCTGGGAGGTCCTCATGGTTCCGCTTCTGCTCGTCCTGCTGCTCGCTCTGCTCCTGTTCGGCGCCGGCTTCGCCCTCAAGGCCCTGTGGTGGGTGGCGGTGATCGTCCTGGTGTTCTGGCTGGTCGGCTTCCTCGCCCGGAGCACCGGTGCCTCCGGCAGCCGCGGCCGTTGGTACCGCTGGTAGCACTACCGGACGCCGCGGGCGGGCCGGAGCGGACACCGCTCCGGCCCGCC